>NZ_SCOB01000022.1:0-34816 GCF_005503465.1 Microbacterium sp. 4NA327F11
TTTAGTCTGGTAATCCAGTCCCTGTCTATATACCTTCCTCTTCTTGGGCAGATCCCATTGTGTATAAGAGAAAGGGCCAGTGCCGGGGGCGGGTAAGGGTCACCGAGGCGGGTGAGGGGAACGGCCCGGGTCGGCCGGTGATCGGCCACCGGACTCGGCCGGGCACAACGTCGGAAGTCTTCCGCGACACCCCGGCGACGGATGCCGCGGCGCGGCGTGCCGCCGAGAAGTTCCGACGTTGCGGGGGTCGGGCGAGGCGGGTCGCGTCTCCCCGATGTCATGCACGACTGGTGTGAAATGTCGGATCTCACGAGAGTTGTTCGGTCGCGGCTGTCCGACCAGGGCTTTTCTCGACCGAACTATCGCACCGGCAATCCGATCGGTCTCACGACAGATGTCTCGAATCCAAATCGAACGGACTACATGGGGATGGGCCCCCATCGCCCCGGGCGATCCGTTGCCAGCAAGAATGAATCGCGATCACTTGATCGATGCCCTGCGCCGCTCGTAGCCCTATCCCGTCGCCCGAGCGGTTGACCTGGATCACTCCGCGCACATTCTCTCCAGGAAGCTCGTCAGCGACGCGTGTCACCACCGTGTTCGCTCCACGTGCATGTAACTGACTCGCGTGCGCCGCTGGTCGCGCTCAGATTCACCGCACAGTCAGCGTCTGAGAGCGAGCCCCACCGTCCATCGGGGAGCGGGATCCCCGACACCTGCTCGTTATCCGTTTGTGCGGGCGCTGCCGGGTCGAACCCTCCCTCGCCGTACGCGTGCCCGGTGAACCCGGCCACGACTCCGATGACGACCACCGCGACCGGCCAGCCCCAGCGCCGTGAGGCACGCGTTCGCGGCACGTCTTCAATCTGGTCGATTCCGCGCCCGTCTTGCGGGAAGGTCTGGAGTCCTCGCAGCTGATACAACTCGACTTGCGTCAGCGGTTCCTGATCGGGGCCGTATGCGCGTTGCAGAAGGTTCGCGAGCTCGTCCGTCACCACGGGTTTGACTCTAGCTTCAGGAACGGTTGACTGAGGTTGATGCCGACTCGACGTTCCCGCAGAATCCCGCTCTTCGCGACGCTACTCGCGGGTGCGCCTGTCGGGGTACTTATCGCGTGGCCGCAAGCATTCGGCGCAGAATTGACTCCGATCATCGCTCAGCTTCTTGCGTTCCGCGGACTGGTCGCAATCGTCCTCCTTGTTCTCGCCGGCGGCGCCGCAGTTGTCGCCGTGCTCCGGCGGCGCTGGGGTGTTGCCGCCGGAGTCGCCATCATCCTCGGTGCTACATCCCTCACAAGCGGCGCCATTCTCTCCTCGCGCGGTGCCGGTGAGGCCGTGCCTGACGGTGATCTTGTGGTTGTTTCGTGGAACACTCTCGGCGGTGCGGTATCGCCTGAGAGCATCGCGGAGCTCATTGTCGAGACCGATGCCGACATCGTCACGCTGCCGGAGACGGACGCCGTTGCCGCGGCAGAGACTGCGCGGATCGTTTCGCTGTCGGGCCGTGAAATGTGGGCCGATACCGCGTACGGCGAAGCGGGTGACTCGTGGATCCCGACGTCCGTGCTCATCGCAGCCGATCTCGGCGAGTACCGCGTTGACGAGGCAGCCGGTTCGACGCCCGGGTTGCCGAGTGGGGTCTGGCGCCCCGTCAATGGGATCAGGCCGACGATTGTCGCCGCACACCCGCTGCCGCCGTTGTTGGAAGACATGGCTGGCTGGCGGGCGGGGTTGGAGTGGGTCGCCACCCAATGCGGCGAGCCCGACGTGATCGTGGCCGGGGACTTGAACGCGACGATCGATCACCTGTCGGCATTCGGTCGCGGAGAGTCGCTGATGGGGGATTGCCGAGACGCGGCGAGCGAGTCGGGTTCTGCGGCAGCAGGCAGTTGGCCGACGTCACTGCCGGTGTGGCTCGCGTCGCCGATCGACCATGTACTGGTCGGGTCTGCGTGGGCTGTGCACGAGGTCACCGTGGACAGCTCGTTCGATGACAGAGGCAGCGACCACCGGCCCATCATCGCCCACCTGAGGCGGAACTGAGCCAACTCATGCGCGACGGCCTTGTCTAGGCTGGTCCTCGGGAATGGAGTGATCCGATGAAGCGGATGATGACGATGTTCGTCGGGGCGATCGTGATCGCCGGAACGCTTGTCCTGTCCGGGTGCGGCGCGTCGTTCCCGGACGCTCCGGATTCTGCCGACGCGTCGTTCCCGGACGCTCCGGATTCTGTCGGCGAGGAGTACCCCACCAGCGGTGTCCCTGTCAGCGTGGCGTGGCCGTCAGATTGGTTGGAGGGATTCTTCGGGGAGGCGAACTCTCCTCCTGGCCCTCTTGTCGGGCTGCGGCTGGAGTATGTCGACGACCAGTGGGTCTGGCGGGTACGGAGTCTCGATCCCGGTCGTGACGAGTGGGGCGAGTCCGTCACCGAACCCGACCGAGGCCAGGAGGCGCTCTACGATGCCAGCACCCTCGCCGTGAAGCAGAAACGCCACGTGACGCTCACGGAGGCCGAACTGGCTGACCTCGGGGTCAGTGCGTACGCCGCCGCCCAACTGTCCGGCGAGGTCTACCCCAGTCCGCGCCTCATCGAGTTGGCGCTGATCATGCAGGACGGGCGGCCGGCGTGGCGGATAACGACCTACGACACCGAGACCGGTCTGCAGTCAGAAGTGACAGTGGACGCGAACTGACCGCCCCGTCACCGCTGAGGCGGGATCACGAAGCCCTCGGGTAGAGCATTATTGTGAACGATGCCGTTCTGGTCGCCCACGCTGAAGATGGTGTGCGCGTCGAGGTTGAGGGTGTCACCGGAGTACAGTGTGTCGCCATCACGGCGGACGTAATTCACCCAGTAGAGCCACTGCTCCCCGACGCAGAATCGCGCGCCGATTGTTGAGATGACATCATTGTCGGCCACCTTGTAGGCGACCGGAACGCCATTTACATCGAGAACGGGTTGTCCCGTCGCGTGCGGCATGGAACCCCGATCAAAGGGAACCGCTAACGTCACTCCGCCGAGCTGTTCCACCTCGGTGTCGTCGGCGATGGGATAGGCGGGCGTGGCCGCCTCACAGGGACCAGGATCGCTCACCGGTTCAGCTTCTGGCGTGACCGTCGCAGTCGGCGTCGGCACTGATGAAACAGGTGGGCTACTGCGCGTCGGCTGAGCGTCCGGGAGCGCCGGCGCTGCGGTGCACCCTGCGAGCAGGACAGCGAGACCTACGGTGACGCCGAGCAATCCTCTCCTGTTCACCGTCGAACTCAATCTGGGGCACCCGCTGTCAGAAGTCGAGCTGCCGCGGACGCGCGACCCTCGGAGCTTTGCGCGTCCGGTGCGTGAGTCCCGGTCGCTGATCGTGCCCTGACGTCATCCCTGACCCGGTGCACCGTACCCCCCGCCGTCCGGCAACACGGGGCACGATGCCTCGGCGGTCTGCGCTGCGACCTCGGCGCGCACCGCGACGCCGTCTGTCGTCTTCTCCACGGTGTAAACGACTCCCTCCTGCGCGCCCTCTGCCGGAATGTACCCCACGATGGCCGATTGAATGGCGGGATCATCGGGGACCGCCCCCACTGAAGTCGAGATGAGATCGGCGGTCGGATTATCCCTAAGCCAGTTCGCGGTCGCGCTCACGGTTGCGTCAGGGATCGACCAGAACCCCTCCAACTTCGCTACGGGACCACAGGGCCACCCCGTATACGAGCTGAACGTTGCGACACTCGCGTCGGCGGGAATCGCGCCCGGCGGGAGTGCTGCGGCATCGAGCCATGCGTGCGCTTGTGCCTGCGCCTCCGGGTCTGTGCTCCCCGGCGTAGCGATCGCCGACGAGTCGCTCGCCTCGGAGGACTGCGCAGGCAGTGGCTCACCCGCAGGATCGGCGCCGCCTGCCACCATCGCGGGCGTCGCGCACCCGGTCAGAGCGAGCGCGAGCACGGAACTGAGTATGAAAGCCGAGCGGTGCCGCATGCATCCACCGTAGTCGGCGGATGCCGTCGCGATCACTTGTCACTTATGCGCGCGACGGACGTGGACGATGGTGCGGCGGAGCCCCAGGTTGCTCCTCTTAGGCTTGCCACGTGTCTACTGCACCCGTGTCGACCGAGAGCGATGATGAATCGCCCACTCCTTCACGGAGCTGGCGTCGGATTGCCCTGCTTCTCGCTGGCGCCATCCTGTTCTGCTCGACAACCGTTCTTGTGACACTGCTCATTGTCTCCACAGCATCGGACGGTGCGACCTCCGTGTTGATCGGCACGGTTGACTCGGAGTTGCTCTCTGGTCTCGCGCTCATCGCGGCCCTGGCAGCCCTGGCGACGGGACTGTGCGTCATCCCCGTGCCCAGGCTTTGGCTCATCCTGATGATCCCGGCGCGCGCGGTAGCCATCGCGGCCACCGCACTGGCAGGGATCGTGTGTTTCCTCACCTCGTCCTCGACGGTTGTTCCGCTCGTCGCCAACGGCTGCGAAACCGGGTATGTGGTCAAAGAGAAGTCGTTCCTTCTTGCGGGTTGGGGCACGATCTATCGACAGGATGGCGTACTTGTCACGGCCGTCGAGCGAACCCTCAGCGATGATGGCTACCACCCCTTCGCGGACGGCGCCTATACGGTGGCGGAGGACGGCGCGTCACTCCGGGTCTGGCGGAACTTCAGCTTTGACTACTCGGCTGCGCCGGTGACGACCGACCGCGACCCGGACTTCACCCTTCCGAAGCTCACCGACCGTACGCTCGCATGTGGTGTCAGCACCGGAGCACGAACACCGATTCCCTCAGCGCCCGCCGCGCCCACATACGGCGCGGACGAGGCCCGAGCAGGGCTCGAGAATATGGTCGCGGCGTCGCTGGACGCAGCCGTCGGGCCGGTGCACGATTCCGCTGGACAGCTCCTCGACGCCGACGAGATGTCACCGGCATCGACCGCGTGCGGTGAGAACGGCACACGAATCGGACTCGGGCTCACGTTCGAGACCGCGGACAATGGCGCCACGCTCGCGCGAATCCTCAAGGTTTGGGATGCCGCAGGATACGCCGCGGATCGGGCAATGCAGGAAGACATCCGCTACAGCGACGCGCTGCCGGTGGAGAAGATGAGTATCCGCGACTCGACGAGTATCGACGGACTGATCCACATGCAGGTCACGTCGCAGTGCAGCGCGCGCTGATCCGCCCTGCCTGCCGCAATCTCTCGAATACGTCGGCCGTGTATAACACCGCGCGCGGCCCGAGCACCCGATTCCCGAATCGTTCTGACGCGTCCCCGGCAAGCCTTCGCGCGAGTGGTCGACGGCGCCGTGGAACTCTGTGCGAGTACTCACGAGGACCGCAGGTTAGGACATAGCCAACTCGTCGGAACGGGGTGGCCAGTTGCGGATGACCCGGCTGCGCGGTGCGGCTTGACCTGTCTTCCCCGCGATGTGGGGAAGAATCCTTGGGTTGGCGTGGCGGAGGAGGCAGGCGCGCTGCCGGTGCGCTGCAGCAATGAGGGCGCGGTTGAGTGGGCACCGCTGATACTTGACCTGCTTCGAACTGCGCAGTCCGTACATGTACAACATCGCCCGGTGGGCCTGCCCGACGACGCTGACGGTGAAGGTGCGCAATGCGTCGTTGGGTTCGTCACCGATCGCCTTCGCGACGGCAGGTAGCAGGCGATCGGCCTGAGCGAGCGCGGAAGTCGTCACGTCCAGGATCGGAGTGATCGTGCGCGGCGATGTGAGCACGCAGGTCAAACGAATGATCTCGGGGTACGCGCACAGCAGCACGTTTTCGTAGGTGTCGAGGTGCGGGATGCCGAAACTCGCCATGCGGTCGCCGATCGGGGACGAATCATCTGAGCCTTCGTGCCAGGCTTCGACGAAAGCTGCGGCGAGGTTTACTTCGCCGGTGTGGAGGGCGACGCCGCGCTTCCAGAGTTGTGATCGCAGCAGCAGTTCCGCACTCTCGTAGCCGGGCATGCCTGCTATGTCGGCGTGCAACGCGCGGTACGCCCAATGGTGATGCGCGAGGCAGAGCGCACCGCCGCGGGCGATCGTCGTGGTGGCCAGCCCGCCGGAGCATTCCGGGCATGCAATACGGGGTTCGGCGAACCGGGCACACCTGGCGCATTTCTCAGGACGCCAGCTGCGGTGGCCGCATCTGACCCACATGCCATCTTTCTCGAAGTTGGGGCGTAGCGCGTCGCGCGGCAGATCTGCGAGATGCTCGATGAGATCGACGACACGCTGATCCGCCGCGGGCCACCAGTTGCGACCGAGGTGCTCCAAGACGATTCGACGGATATCGCGTTCCTCGCACTGGTGAGCTTGGGCGAGCCGCTTCGTGAACCCTTCGACGGTCTCACCCTCGATGAGTTCGAGTCGAATCGGTAGCGTGCGGAACGGAAGGCTCACACGCGGTCATGCCTCGATGAGCCGCGCGGTCGACGCGTGGGAGGCTTGCGGGCGTCGGTGTGGCGCAGGAGTGTGGCTCGGACCCGCGGGGCGAACGCCAGAATTCTCCTACCGAGTTCATCGAGGCCCGCGGACCGGCCGTACCGAAGCCGCACGGGTCGGTCGAGGCCGATGACCGCTTCGCGGCCTTCGATGTGAAAAGACGCGCGGACAGCGGCGACGTCGTGCGACGTGCCCGCGGTCACCGCGTTCACCGCTGCTTCGACGAGCGCGGCGACCTGGATGGGGCCGACGTTCGTGTTCGTGAGGAACCGCTCCGCCCACGGCTCTGTTGTCAGCGCGACGAGACGCACCGCTTCGGGATAGTGGCGCGCAAGCGCCGTTCGATGAGATACGCCCTCTTGTTCGAGATCGGTGGCGCGAAGAAGGGTCGTGGCGAGTTCCAGTTCGCCGGTGTCGGGGCCGATGCCGCGTTCCCAGAGCGTGCCTGTGAGGCATCGTTCGGCGCGAAAGAAGTCGGCGTTTCGCGCGAGGTCGCGGTCCGCTCCCGCGTAGTGCCACCTGCGGTGTCGCGCACACACCGCTCCGATCCGGGTGCGCACCTCGACGGGTTCACCGCCGGTGCATCGCCTGCATTTCGTGACGGCAGACGGCAGGGGCGCGCACATCGGGCAGTTGTTGTGTCGCCAGTCGGCGTGAATGCAGCGGACGAACAGGCGGTCAGAGCGGCTACCGTCGAAGTACCCGGGAGGGAGGTCGGCGAGTTGTTCGACCAGTCGCGGCACGAGTTCTGGTGTCGTGCGCAGAGGCAGCCGCGGGCGCTCGTGACGGAGGGTCGTCCACAGTTCCCCGGCCGGCACGGCGTTGCGGGTGGTAAGTCTGCGGTAGACGCTGCTGACGGTTTCTCCCGTGAAGGGTTCGATGAGCACGGGGAGCTTCCTCATCATTTCGCTCGCGCGGGACGGCCTCGTTTGGGCCGTGGTGATGGCCGGTTCTCTTCTTCCTCGATCCAGCCTTCCGACTCACGGATTTTCGCCAGCGACGCGAGCACGTCGTCGAGGTCGAGGCGTTCAGTGTGCTGTTCGATGGCGCGGCGCGCTCCGCGGCGGACGGCTCGGGCGACGCGGCCGATGGAGCCGCGGGATAGGTCGCGGAGTTCAGCAGCGACGGTGAGGATCTCCGCGTCAGGTTGCGAGATCAAGCACAGTGAGTCTTCGAGGTCGACGAGGATGCGCCCCCACACCGCGGCGTCAGCGGTCTCGCCAGTCCCGTAGGTGTCGAACTTGACCAGCTCGAATCGGGCCATGATCTGTTCGCCGCGCGAGCCCCAGAACAGGCCGTTGCGGGCGACATCGACACCGGCGTAGACCATCGTGCCGGGACACCTCTCGGACAGTTCTTTGAGCGCGTCGGCGACTTGCTCGTTGCCGCGGTAGTGCAGGTCCAGCCGGTGGATGTCGTCGATGATCACGAGTTCGGTGCGGCATTCGCGCATCACATGGCTCACGCGGCTGAGGAGGACTTCGTAGTTCGCGTTGCGGGAGTACGGGATGGCGTAGAAGTCGGCGAGCTTGGTGATCATGGTCTTCGCCGTCGCGTGCGTCGGCACGGGCACGTATGCGACGGGGGTCAAGTTGCGTTGCGAGGCCGTGGCGCGCTGGCGTCGGGCTCGCTCGAACGCCCTGCCGAACTCCTGGACCGCGGTGGTCTTCCCGAGACCTGGCCTGCCAGAGATGATCACGCCGGACTTGCTGGCGTCTGGGGAGCGGTTGTCGGTTATCGCGTGGCGGATGGCGACCGCGACCCGTCGGAGTGATGGGGTCGCCACCCGGGCGCCGAGGGTCATGTACCGTTCGCGGGCGATGTTGAACAGCGCTCGCTCCGAGGAGTCCATCGCGTCGTACTCGGCGAGCGTGAGCGGGAGTGTCCGTTGGGCGACGAACTCGACAAACTCGCGCCACCCTTCCTTTGTGGCGTAGTCGAAGTCGGTCGATGGGGCGTCGAAGTCGAAGTCCCCCAGCAGATCATCGAACATCGCGCTCACGCCTCATCCGGCGACCGGGTCATCCCGAACGGTGCGGCGACCGGCCATGCTGGCTTCGCCGCGACAACATGGAGTTCTTTGTCGCCGAGGTCCCCAGTTGCCGAATGCTCGGCGCCCGGCGGTGCTGTGGGTGCGATGTGTGGGAGTTGGTTGGTGATCGCCAGCGGGTCCGTCCGTGCGCTTACAGCACGCTTCTTCTGACGCGCCGTCGGCAGCGCGTTGCCCTTGTACATGAACCGGCGCATCACCTCGTTGAGGTCGTCGGTGCTCGGCTCGTTGTCGCCGCGGGCTGCGGCTTGCGCGCGGGCGACTCGCCAGACCTCGTCGGCCATCGGGGCGCCGCTGTACGGGGAGCGCCAGTCGAGCGGGAGGAACTGGTCGCCGAGTTCCAGCCACACCGTCATCGGGTTGTAGGGGTCGACGTGGAATGGCCACTTGCCTTGTTGCCGGTGGTGCGGTGACCGCTTTTTCCGCAGCGGGCCGAGCTCGGTGGAGTCGTAGACGCGCAGGTCGATGTCGACACCGTAGTGGTTGATCACACGCCATTCGGTCGGGAGCAGTGCGATGTACTTCTCGGCGGTGAGCGGGACTTGCAGCTCCGGAGCGACTTCGCGGTACGCGGCGACCATCTGGTTCGGGGCCAGCATGAGCCGAGGGTTGCGGGGGTCGCGCAGCGCCTTGTGGGGTCGGTTCTGCCAGGTCACCGCGACCCAGTCCTCGAACAGCTCCTGCAGCTGCTCGAGGGTGAGCAGCTGGCTCGTCGCGATCACCTCGTCTCCACGCATGTCGGGGCTCTGCCCGAGGAACGCGATCGCGTACTGGGTGAACTGGTCCTTCACGGTGCGGAACATCCGCTCGATTTTCGCCTTCTGCGTCGGCGTGTACTCCGCGTTGACCGTCAGCGAGATCCCCAGCGTCCGACAGGCATCCGAGAAGTGCCGCGACACGTACGACGCGCCACGGTCGGTCGTGATCGACTCCGGGAAGATGTACGGTTGCGCGTCGCGCATTACCTCGAACCGCTCCACCATGAGCCCGTCCGTGCCGGTCCACGCCTCCGAGACCTGACGCCGGTTCGCGCGAACTCCGTCGGGACGGGCCGAGTACGGCACCAGAGCACGGGCGAGGACCACCACGAGGTCGATGCTGCGAGAACCGACGGTGACAATGCCCGCGAGCACCGAGCGTGATGCCTCACACAGCAACAGGGTGAGATCGGGGCGGATCGGTTCGCCATCGCATTCGACGAGGATCTCCATCGGGGTCGTGTCGATCAGCACCTGCTCACCGGGTCGCACGCCGGTACGTAATCCGTGCATGTGATCCGGCTGATTGGCTGTGGTGCGACGTGCGCGGGCGCTGCCCAACGTGTGCTTGCCGGCATCGAGTTCATTCAGCAGCCGGTACATCGTCGCCCGGCTCGGCATCGGCACGACACCCTCGCCGAAGCGGTCGTCCAGCTCCCTGCGGACGAGCCAGATCAATCGCGTCCCGGTGCCGGTCGACTTCCGCTCCTGCCCAGCCTGGACGGTCAGAATCGCGTCGATCAGGCGCTCGTCGTAGGAGCGCCCGGGCATGTCGGCGAGGCCGTGGCGACGTCGATCGAGAAGACCGCTGACCCCGAACTCTTCGAGGGCGCGTTGCTGACGCGAGACCTTGACCGGGCCGTAGCCGGTTCCGAGACGACGGTTGACGTCGTCGATAACTTGCTGCCGCGCCGCGGGCTTGGTCACGCCTGCCGCCACGAGCTTGTCGAACCGGGCGAGTTCCTCCAGCCACACGTCGACGATCTTGCGATCGCGCGCGTCGAGATCCTGCAGGCTGCGCAGGTCCAGCAGTGACCGCAGGGATGCGGGAGCGGCAGGTTCCGCTTGGTGCCGCAGGTCCGCGGCGAGCACCTCCACGTCGTCTCCATCCCCGTCGACGGCGCGCAGGGTCAGGTAGGTGGGCCGGATCGCAACGACCTGGTGACTTCCGCCCTGCCACCGGATGATGTCGCCAGGATGAACGCTCATGACCCGCCCTCCAGATCGACAACGGTCGCCATCGACAAGGGACGGTGTAGATCCGCCTGCGCCACCCCGCTCCACACGAGTGCATACGCGGCGCCGACACCTGAGCGAGCAACGCCACCGAGGGCCGCCGCGAGCGAGCCCAGACTCATCCGACCGGTGAGCCCGAGCGCGGCGATGTCGACGCCCTCCAGCCACGCAGGCTCGCGGTACCGAAGCAGGAAGCGCAGATTCGCCTGGGTGGCGCCGGGAAGCTGATCGAAGACGAGATAGGACCACCCCAGTGCGGCAGCAAGGCGACGAGTGAGTTCGAACTTCATGCTGTCCTCGGGCTTGATCAGTTCGACCGGCCTCACGTCGACGAGCAGCGCACTCCCATCGGAGCGGCGCACGAAATAGTCGGGCGCGTGGGAGCGCTTCGGTGACCGCCAGCGGATCCACATCGGCTGGCTCGCCACCCCGACGACATCCCCCGTCCGGTCCAGCGAGGTCAGGAACGAGCGCTCCCAGAACGACTCGAACGGAATGTGCCGGCCCGTCGAGGCCATCCACAGCTTGCCCTCGAAGTTGCGCTTGCCCGGCCACGACGGGAACTCGCGAACCGGATCCGCATCCTCGAACATCACGCGCGCCGCGTCGACGGGGTCTGCGTGCTGGAGGAGGCCGTGTCTGGAAAACTCGATCGTGGCCGCGAGTGCGTTCGTCCCGTCGATCGCGGCGAGCCAGTCTTGGGTCAAGGTCACGGAGAACTCTCCCTTCCGGAGAATCCCGCACCCGATCAGAGCGCTCCGGTGGAACCTCCCGGCTTGAACCGCAAGCTACTCCCGCCTCGGAGCAGCGCTACGCGGCGCGCCGCTCTCCCGACAACTGGAGTGAGAATCCGACAACTGGAGTGAGACGACTGGACAGGTCCGTGAGAATCGGACAACTGGAGTGAGACACGACATGAAACCTATGAATCACAGAAAGGTAACGAGGAGGGCTTCCCTTCCGTTACCTCGCCGTTATAGAGTGCTCGCACGGTAGTTGTTTTGCTGTGGCAGCTACCGGCATGTGATTGCAGGACACTCTTGGTGCAAAAGGGACAAGGGCCGGTCGGGATCCCCGACCGGCCCTACTTTTTCGCCCGGATGCCCCCACCCGTCGCGCCCGCCAGGGGTTGCTGATCGCGGCATCCGACCGCGCTATGTCTTTCCACAGAACACCCGGAATCGGGCGCACTCCGTTACCGCGTCGTTATACCGTGAGGACAGGTCGCCGTTGTGCTGTGGCGGCGGCCACATGTGATTGCAACACTCCTGGTGCAAGGGACACTGGGCCGGTCGAACCCCCATCGACCGGCCCTTTCCTTTTGCCCGGAAAGGGCCGGGGACGCGCGTCTCGCGCCGGCCAGCTGACCGCTCAGCGCGACGCGAGGATCGCCGTCAGTGCGCGGAAGAACGCCTTTCCGTGCACCCGCTCGATCGCCGTGGCATTCGGGGCATCCGATCGCCAGTCGAAGACGGTCGCCCCGCGGGTGAGTTCGCCACGCAGCTCGACGCCCACGCGGTAGGGGCGCTCGACCTCGACGAGCGAGGGGTCGAGCGCGACGAGCACCGAGAGAGAGTCCGGATGCGTCGACCCGCCGATGCCCGCCGCCGAATCGAAGGCGAACGTCGCCTTGTTGGCCTGCACGAAGAACGCCGACAGGCGGGTGCCGAGGGCCTCGATCTCTGCGATTCGGCCGGCGTCGAACACCGTGTCGCGGATGGTCGTCGGGTCCCACGGCACGAACCGCAGGCTCGGGAATCCGGCTCCGACGACGATCGCCGCCGCCTCCGGATCGACGTAGATGTTGTACTCGGCGGCCGGCGTGATGTTGCCACGGCCGTTGATCGAGCCGCCCATGACGACGATCTCGCGCACGCGGGAGGCGAACTCCTCGTCGCGACGCACAGCGAGCGCGATGTTGGTGAGCGGTCCGATCGCGACGATGACGAGCTCGCCCGCGTACGCCCGGGAGAGTCGTAGCAGCGCGTCGACGGCGTGCTCCGAATCGACCTCGGTCGTGCCGGTGCGCCGCTGACCTCCGACGCCGTCTTCGCCGTGCACGTCGGTTGCGCTCACCCAGTCGGCCACGAGTGGGCGGGCGGCGCCGACGTGTACCGGCACGTCGCCGTCGCGCCCGGCGAGCTCGAGCGTGAGCAGTGCGTTCTCGGTCTGCTGCGCGAACCCGACGTTGCCTGCCACGATCGTGACCGCCTTCAGGTCGGCACGCTCATGCAGCGCCGCGGCCAGCAGCGCGAAGCAGTCATCGGCCGCCGTGTCGGTGTCGACGACGAGCGGGATGCGCCCGGACCTCGGGCGCGGCCCACCAGACCGACGGGCGGACGGCTGCGCCGGGGCGCCGGGACGCGCGGGGAGCGAGCCGGAGATGAGAGCTTGGAACAGCGGCGAATCACTCACCGACGTGACCTCCTGCCGGGTGGGTTGCGGGCGTCCCCGGCATGGGGGCGGAGCGGCGGCTGCGGCATCCGACCCACTCGATCAAGCCTAGATCGCCTCCCGGGGCGCCACCGACCACCTGGGGACCGTACGCTATGCCCATGACCGATCGCCGTCTCGCCATCGACGCCTGGGAGAGCCTCTTCCGCGCGCAGCACGAGATCTTCGGCGAGATCTCCGGCGACTTCGTCGACGCCCCGCTCGAGCAGGACGAATACGACGTCCTGCTGACGGTCGTGCGGGCCCCCGAGATGACCGCGCGGCTGCGCGACGTCACCCGCAACCTGCTCATCAGCCAGCCGAGCGTGTCGCGCCTGGTCGATCGCATGGTCACCCGCGGGCTCGTCACCAAGTGCCCGGACCCCGAGGACGGCCGCGGCTCGCTCGTGCGCGCGACGGCGCAGGGGGCGCGGGCGTTCCGCAGCCTCGGTGCGCAGCACGCGCGCACCATCGTCGACCGCATGTCGACCCTCGACGACGCCGAGCTGCAGGCGCTGCTCGCCCTCACGACGAAACTGCGCGAGCCGGCCTGCCCGACCGAGCTCGGCGAGACCGCCTGACCGGCGGCCGCCTCCGTCTGCACGACGCGCGTCCGTCCGACCGGAGCCGCACCCGCCCGACCCGAGCCTGCGTCAGCACTCGATGACGTTGACGGCGAGTCCGCCCTCGCTCGTCTCCTTGTACTTCGTCGACATGTCGATGCCGGTCTGCCGCATCGTCTCGACCACCTGGTCGAGAGACACGAAATGCGAGCCGTCGCCGCGCAAAGCGAGGCGGGCGGCGGTGACGGCGGTGGATGCCGCGATCGCATTGCGTTCGATGCACGGGATCTGCACGAGACCCCCGACCGGGTCGCACGTGAGGCCCAGATGGTGCTCCATGGCGATCTCGGCGGCGTTCTCGATCTGCCGGTTGGTGCCGCCCATCACGGCGGTGAGCCCGCCCGCTGCCATGGCGCACGCCGAGCCGACCTCGGCCTGACAGCCGCCCTCGGCACCCGAGATCGAGGCGTTGGCCTTGAACAGCGACCCGAGCGCGGTGGCGGTGAGCAGAAAACGACGGATGCCGCGGCGACGGTTCGCCTCGGCGACCACCGCGTCGTCGGCCGCCTCGGGAAGGGCGTGCGCGGCCTCGCCGGTGAAGCCGAGCAGCGCACTGCCGACCAGCTCGCCGTACGGCGTGACGGCGTTCCCCTGCCCGAGCCCGGAATCGGCGAGGAAGCGCCACCAGTACATCGCGACGGCGGGGACGATGCCCGCGGCGCCGTTGGTCGGTGCCGTGACGACGCGCCCGCCGGCGGCGTTCTCCTCGTTGACGGCGAGCGCGAAGGCGCCCAGCCACTCCCCCGGCAGCTCCCGGTGGCCGTCGGCCTCGGCGGCCTCGAGTTGCGATCTGATCGCGTCCGCGCGCCGGGCGACCCGCAGCATCCCGGGCAGCGTGCCGGTCGCGTGGAGACCCGCGTCGACGCACGCCGACATGGCGTCCCAGATGCGGTCGAGCCCCGCCGCCACCTCGGCCTCGCCGCGCAGCGCCTCCTCGTTGCGGCGGGCGAGTTCGGCGATCGTGAGGCCGTGCTCGTCGCAGAGCGCGAGCAGGGTCGCCGCGTCGCCGTAGGAGAACGGGAGCGCCGCCGGGGAGACCGCGGCATCCTCGCCCTCGCGTCGGATGAAACCGCCTCCCACCGAGTAATACGTGTCTGCCGCGATCGTGACACCGGCATCGCCGGAGGCAACGAGCGTCATCGCGTTCGGGTGCCCGGGGAGCCGTGTGCGCGGCGCGAAGGCGATGTCGGATGCCGCGAACGGCACGGGGTGGTGCCCGGCGAGCCGCAGCGGCTCACCCTCGGGGTACCGGCTCCACGCGTCGCGCACATCGGCGGGATCGACCGTCTCGGGAGCGAGCCCGCGCAGCCCCGCGATGACAGCGTCGGGCGTGCCGTGACCGATGCCCGTCGCGCCGAGCGACCCGTAGAGCGTCACCGTCACCCGGCGCACCGCGGCGAGCTGGCCCGTGGCATCCAGCCGCAGCGCGAAGTCGCGGGCGGCGCGCATCGGACCGACGGTGTGGGAGCTCGAGGGACCGATCCCGATCGAGAACAGCTCGAACGCCGAGACATAGGCACCCATACGTTCGACCCTACGCCGGGGGTGCGGATTCTAGTCCTCGACCCGCCTCCGGCGAGGGCCCTGGCACGAGCTCACGGCTGCGACGCAGACTGTCGGCATGGTTGGTATCGCCGTTCTCATTCTCCTCATCGGCCTCGTGCTGCTGCTCCTCGGTGTGTTCGTGAAGGCGGTCGGCTTCCTGCTGTGGCTCGGCGTGGTGCTGATCGTCATCGCGATCATCGCCGCACTCATCCGCTTCATCCGACGGCAGGTCTGATCCGCATCGCGCACCGAATCGGGTGCGCGAGAATGCCGGAGTGACCGCGGCATCCGATGACATCGTCTGGGACGTCATCGTCGTCGGCGCCGGCCCTGCAGGCTCGTCGGCTGCCCGATGCGCGGCGGCCGGCGGCGCGAGCACTCTGCTCGTCGATCGGGCGACGTTCCCTCGCTACAAGACCTGCGGCGGCGGTCTGCTCGGGGTGAGTCGGCGTTTCCTGCCGCCCGAGGGAGTGGCCGCGATCGAGGCCGAAGTGGGCCGAGTCGTCTTCACGCACGACGGCGCGCGCCCGGTCGAGATCCGCCGCGACGAGCCGTTCCTCGCGATGGCGCGGCGCGAGCGTCTCGACGCGGCGCTCGTCACCGCCGCGCAGCGCGCGGGGGCCGTGTTCCGCGAGGGCGTCGCCGTGCAGCGGGTGGGGGCAGCATCTGATGATCTCGTGGCGGTCGAGACGAGCGCGGGCGTGCTGCGGGCGCGGGTCGTGATCGGCGCGGACGGCGTCGGCGGACGGATCGCCCGCCACGTCGGAGTGACCCCCGCGCGCGTCGACCTCGGACTCGAGGACGAGCGGGAGCGCGGCCGGGCGCCGCGAGACACGGTGCGCATCGATTGGGGTCCGGGCGCGGGCAGCTACGGCTGGCTCTTCCCGAAGGGCGAGGTCGACGAGGTGGGTGTGATCGAGGCGCGCGGGCGACCCGAGCAGACACGCGCCTACCTGGCCGCGTGGCTGCGCGAGACCGAGACGACGGATGCCGCGCCCCGCCACTCGAGCGGGCATCTCACGCAGTGGCGCACGGCGTCCTCGCCGTTGCGCCGCGGGGGCGTGCTCGTCGCCGGTGATGCGGCGGGCCTGCTCGAACCGTGGACGCGGGAGGGCATCTCCTTCGCGCTGCGGTCGGGTACCTGGGCGGGCGAGGCAGGGGCGCGAGCGGCGGCGGGCGACCCGGCCGCATTGGACGGGTACGTCGCGCGGGTCGAACAGGAGCTGCAGCCCGAGATCCGCACCGGCGCGCAATTGCTCGCGGTCTTCGAGCGGCATCCGCGTCTCGTGCACGCCGCCCTCGGCCGGTCGCGGCGAGCCCGGCGCGCATTCGTCGAGTTCTGCGCGGGTGAGACGCCGCTCTCCGCGTACGCGACGCGCTGGTGGTTCCGTCTGGCGGTGAGCCTCCTCGGGCGGGGCGGATCGGCGACGGTCTGACGCGAACCGGGACCCGGTGCGCTGCCGCGGGATCAGGCGACGAGCGCCCCCGGCCCCGGGACGACCGCGACCTGCTCGCGATCGACCGCACGCCCGTGTGCATCGACGAAGGCGATGCGGACGTCACCCCCATCGCGAGCGTCGACATAGCGCGTGGCGGGCCCCCACGGCGACGCGACGTGGACGTCTCCCCACTGGCTGAGCGCGCCGAGCACCGGCAGAAGGGCGGCGCCGGCGGCGGTGAGCGTGTACTCGTCGCGCTGCCGCGCGCCCTCGTCGCGGTACGCGCGGCGCTCGATCACTCCGAGATCGACGAGCTTCGACAGCCGGTCGGAGAGCACATCGGGTGCCACCTCGAGCCGCGAACGGATGTCGGCGAACCGGGTCACACCGAGGGCGATGTCGCGCACGACGAGCAGCGCCCACTTCTCGCCGAGCACGACGAGGGTGCGGGCGATCGAGCAGCGTTCGTTGACGGGAGAGGGCGGCTTCACGCGTCCATCCTATCTGAGTTGGTATTTCCAATCTAGGTGGTACGCTCTCGACATGACCTCACTCGTGGATGCCACCCTGCTCATCACCGGCGCGAACGGCGGGCTCGGCTCGCACTTCGCCCGCATCGCCCTCGAACGCGGCGCGCGCCGTGTCTACGCGACCGCACGATCGCCGCGCGAGGCGACCGACTCCCGGATCGTTCCACTCGCCCTCGACGTGACCTCCTCGGCGTCGGTGCGCGCCGCCGCACAGGCCGCAGCCGACACCACCATCGTCGTGAACAACGCCGGCATCGCGGGCGGGAACTCGCTGCTGTCGACCGACCTCGACGAGGTGCGGCGGGTCTTCGACACGAACGTGTTCGGCGCGCTGAGCGTGGCACAGGCCTTCGCCCCGGTGCTCGCCCGCAACGGTGGTGGCGCGCTCATCGACGTGCACTCGGCGCTGAGCTGGTTGGCCCGCGCCGGCGCCTACTCGGCGAGCAAGGCCGCGCTCTGGTCGATCACCAACTCGCTGCGCCTCGAGCTGCAGGCGCAGGGCACGCAGGTGCTCGGCGCCCACCTCGGTTACGCCGACACCCCGATGACCGAGGGCCTCGATGTCGCGAAGGCCGACCCGGCCGACATCGTCGCGGCGATCTACGACGCCCTCGAGTCCGGTGAGCACGAGGTGCTGGCCGACGCGGTGAGTGTCACCGTGAAGGCGGCCGTCTCTCAGCCGCTTCCGGTGCTGTACCCCGAGCTCCGGCGCTGACGATCAGCCCGGGAGCGTCACGGCGACCGGCTCGAAGCTGAACGGGCCGGGGCACGACCCGAACACGGGCGCCTCGGCCTTGTGGCCGATCGTGAAGGTCTGATCGATGAGCACCGAGCCGGCGTCGGTGACGCGCACCGTGATGAGCGACGTGTCGCCCGCGGGAGGGGTGGCGTACGGCGCCTGCTGGGGCACCTCGACCCGCGTGCGTTCGACGATCGTGAGGGCCGAAGGCGCGCATCCGGCGCCGAAGCAGGCCGCCAGGCTCGCCGACGCCGGCAGCGCGGGGGTGAACTCGAGCACCGCCGGACCGCTGTAGACGTAGCCGATCGCGGGGCAGGCAGTCGGGCCGACGGCACACGCCGGGGTGAGCACGGCGACAGCGAGCGCCACAGCACCCGCACCCGCCCACCTGCCTCTCATGCCGCCGAGGCTAGCGGGGCCGAGTGACCCGGGGCTGAACCGATGCCCGATCGAGATGAACATTCTCACGGTGCGCGTGGGCGCGGAGCCGCGGCATCCGGAGCACACTGACGGCATGCACCAGACGCCGGTGTACTACTACTCGTCCACCTCGAACCTCACCCGCCGGTTCGCCGAGCACCTGACCGAGAACGACGGCAGGCCCGTGCGCGACCTCGCCGACGCCGAGGTGCGACAGAGCGAAGCGGATGCCCCGTGGGTGCTGCTCACGCCCTCATACAAGGCCGGCAACGACGATCAGGTGACGCTGCCCGCGGCGGTGCGGGCGTTCCTTCGGTCCGCCGTCACCCGGCGGAATCTCGTCGGCATCATCGGCTCGGGCAATCGCAACTTCGGTCGGTACTACCAGGCGGCTGCGCGTGAACTCGCGGAGCTGTCCGGGCGCCCCATCCTGTTCGAGTTCGAGCTCTCGGGTACCCCCGAAGACGTGACTCGATGCGCGGAGATCCTCGGGGAGCTCGACCGGGCGCTCGCCACCGGGTGACCCCTCAATCGCGCACGAGGGTTGCGGCGTCGGCGGTGAGGCGGGCGGCGACCGCGTCGAAGGGCGCGAGCGAGCGCTGAGCCCGTGCGATCGCCACAGCCCCCTCGATCGCGGCGAGCAGTGTCGTCGCGAACGATGCGGCGGCTGCGGCATCCACCCCTGTTGCGGCGAGCCGGGCCGCGAGGGCGTCGATCCATCCGCCGAAGAGGGTGCCGGCCGTGTCGCGCAGCGGCCCGTCGGTTGACGCGGTCACGGCGAGCAGGGAGCATCCGACAGCGAAGTCTGTCGCGACGAGCGTGTGTCGCCATACGGCGATGAAGGATGCCACGACCTCGACGGGGGTGTCGCCGGTGAAGCCACCGACGAGCGCGATGACCCGGTCGGCCTGCCGGCGCACCGCCAGCTCGACCAGCTCGTCCTTGCCGCCCGGGAAGTGGTGATAGATCGACCCGCGGGGTGCGCCCGAGGCGGCGATGACGTCGCTGAACGAGGTGGCCTGATAGCCGCGCTCAGCCAGCAGCCGCGCCGCGGTGTCGGCCATCTGCTCCCGCGCGCCGCTCAGGACTCGCCCCGCAGCGACGCGATCTCGGCGCGCGCGGCGCCGACGATTTCGGCGTTCGTGTGCGCGTGGCCCCACAGGCCCCAGCCGCCTTCGGGGGCCTCGGTGAGCAGCACCCAGGTGCGCTCGCGCCAGCTCGGGTCGCCCGCGGCGTCCGCCACGAGATCGGTGAGCGCGCTCACGACGGCGAGCTGCTTGTCGCGGTCGAGTGCACCGGCGTTGGTCAGCACCTGCACGCGCACGTGATCGCTCGATCCGTCGACATCGGACAGTGCCGCGGCGGGAAGCTCATGAACGAACGCGGCGGTGTTCGCCCGGAACATCGGGATGTCGGGCACCTGCTCGACGTCCTTCACGGCGGCGGCGGCACGCTGGACGAGGGAATGCACGTCGGCGATGAGTCCGGCGGGAACGTAGATGTCGATCATGGGCATGGGGAGCCTCCGAGGTCGCGAAGTATGATGCTCGTCATACTATGACGGCCGTCATATGACCCGCAACCGCGTCACTGCGTGAAGAGGTTGCGCAGCAGGGTCAGGTAGACGATCGCGAACACCGCGACGATGCCGACGTTGACGGCGAGGCGCCACCAGAGGTGGTCGCGCAAGAACGCCACGTCGAGCCCGACGATGAGCCCACCCATCACGAGCAGGTAGATGACGACGAACACGGTGTGCTTCATGGTGGCCTCCGGATCGGATGTCTCGGCACCATCCTGCCCCCACTCGCGCCCGCCCGCTCCGCCCTCCCTAGGCTGGGCTCATGAAGTCGGATGCTCCGGATCCGCGCGCGTGCCCGACGTGCGGCGATCCTCTGCGATTCGAGATCCTCGACGACGAACGCTTCCTCGTCGCATGGTCGTGCGTGAACTGCGGACTGATCCGCACGACCGAGCCGGTCTGAGACCCACATACGCGAAACGGCCCGCCGAAGCGGGCCGTTTCACTTACTGTCTCAACACAGTGTGCGCCCGAAGGGACTCGAACCCCTAACCTTCTGATCCGTAGTCAGATGCTCTATCCATTGAGCTACGGGCGCATGTTCTCGCGGCCTTTTCGGCGCGCGGGCACCAGGAGAGCATACCCCAGGACGTGCTCCCGGAACGAATCGTGGATGCCGCGGCCCGCGGCATCCCCTCACTCGTCGAGTTCGCTCAGGTCGATGCCCGATGCCTTCGGCGCGGCACCCGAGACGATCTCACCGCCCGGAAGCGCCTCGGGCTCCCCGTCGACGAGCCGCTTGCGGTGCGCGGCGAGCTTCGGCAGGTCGACGAGCTTGAGGCTCATCATGCGCGCCTTGCGCATCTTCTCGTAGTCGGGCTCGAGGTCGGGGCGCGCCGCCTCGATGCGCAGCCGCCGGTCGATGTTGCGCGAGACCTCGCTCCATGCCGCCTCGCGCGCCGCCTCGACGAGCTCGCGCAGCGTCGCCTCGTCGGCGGCACGCTGCTGCAACTCCTCGGCGATGCGCAGCGACTGCTTACGTCGACGCCGAAGATTCTTGACGTCGCGGCTGCGGTAGTCGTGGGTGCCGTCCGAGAGGCTGAACCGGCGGCTGGCGCGCTTGCGCTCCCGCTCCGCCCGCTTGCCGTCGGCCTCCGCCTCCCGCGCCAGCGCCAGCAGCGCCTCCTGCGCGTCGGGAAGGAACAGCTCGACATCGAAGTCGGCGTCCGACGAGATGAGCGCGACCAGCATGCGGTTCTTCAACGTCAGTCGCGTGGCGGCCGCCGCGATGTAGAGACCTTCGGCGACGACATCCTTCGTCTTGGCGACGCGTGCGGCATCGTTCGGGCTCTCGCCCTCCCGGCTCTTCCAGATCCGCGCCACAACCACTCCTGTGTCGAGGGTATCGCCCGCAGGCCTGTGAGGTCGATGACGGATGCCGCCCCTCACCCCGCGAGCTTGGTGATCACCGCCTCGACACGTCGCGCGCGGGTGTCGGCGGCCTTCGCGGACTCGACGCTCACGACGTGCGCCTTGCGGTGGCTGGGAGCGAGCGCGGCGAACGCGTCGGTGAGCCCTGCGGATGCGAGCGCGGCGGCGAGGTCGGCCGGAACCTTGACCTCGCGAGGCGCGGTATCGAGGGCGAGCTCGACGGTGATCGCGTCGCCCCCACCGATGCCGGTCGCCGCACGCTTGTCGGAGCTGAACGGCACGAGGAACAGCCCCTGCATCACCCCGACGGTCGAGCGGTACTCGTAGCCGTTGACGCTCACCACGACGGCGGGACGCTTGCCACCTCCGAGCGCCTCGAGCACCGCGGGCGGCACCTCGATGCCGGTGTTGTTGCCGAACTGCGACATGGTCGTCTCGAACCGCTGCGTCATGCGCACAGCGTAGGCCCGCCCGGCGACGCCGGGTAAGGGGCGTAGCGACCTCGCTGCAGCAGCGCAACCCCCGGCATCCGTCGACGCCGGCCGCGTACCGTCACCGGTGTCCGTACACACTTCACGAAAGGGGTATCGACATGGGACTCATCGATGACGCCAAGGACGTCGCGGAGACCGCCGGCCGCAAGGTCAAGGAGGGCTTCGAGGACGCCAAGGACCGCATCGGCGACAAGGTCGACGAGGTCAAGGCCGACGCGAACGTCAAGAAGGCCGAAGCCGAGAAGGAGCGGGTCGAGAAGCGCAACGAGCTCAAGGAGCAGTTGCGCGGCGAGTGACCGCTCCGCTGAGCCCGTCGCTCAGCGTCGCGCGGCAGGAATGTGTCGAGGCCCCCGGGATGATCTCCCGGGGGCCTCGATGCGTGGGGCTCAGAGGGCGGCGAGCGCCTGCTCGAGGTCGGCCACGAGGTCGTCGACCGACTCGATGCCCACCGACAGCCGCACGACAGACTCCGGCACGGCGAGCTCGGTGCCGCGCACCGAGGCGTGGGTCATCTCGTCGGGGTAGTTGACCAGCGACTCGACGCCGCCGAGCGACTCGGCGAGTGTGAAGAGGCGCGTCGACTCGGCGAAACGGCGGGCGGATGCCCCGTCGCCGAGGTCGAGCGTGACGATGCCGCCGAACGCCGACATCTGTCGCGCGGCGAGCTCGTGTCCCGGGTGCGAGGGGAGGCCGGGGTAGTAGACCCGGGCGACCCTGTCGTGCCCCTCGAGCACCTCGGCGATCTGCTGCGCGTTCTCGCTGTGCCGCTGCATGCGCACCGCGAGCGTCTTGATGCCGCGGGTCGTGAGCCACGCGTCGAGCGGCCCCGACACGGCACCGGCGGCGAACTGCAGGAAGCGCGCCTTCTCGGCGAGCGCGTCGTCGGCGATGACGAGTGCACCGCCGATCACGTCAGAGTGCCCACCGAGGTACTTGGTCGTCGAGTGCACGACGACGTCGGCGCCGAGCGGGAGCGGCTGCTGCAGGGCCGGGGAGGCGAAGGTGTTGTCGACGACGACGATCGCGCCGGCCTCGTGGCCGAGGCGGGCGAGCCCGGCGATGTCGGTGACGCGCAGCAGCGGGTTCGACGGGGTCTCGACCCAGACGATCTTCGCCGGACGCTCGGCGAGTGCCGCCTCGACCTGGGCGAGGTCGCTCATGTCGACGACCCGCAGGCCCACTCCCCAGGGCCCGAGGATGCGGGCGATCAGCCGGTAGGTGCCGCCGTAGACGTCGTTGCCGAGAAGCACCTCGTCGCCGGGCTGCAGTGCCGCGCGCAGCAGGGCGTCCTCGGCGGCGAGGCCCGACGCGAACGAGAGACCGTGCACGCCGCCTTCGATCGCCGCGATCTGACGCTCGAGGGCGGTGCGGGTGGGATTGCCGCCGCGGCCGTACTCATAGCCGCCGCGCAGCCCGCCGATGCCGTCCTGCGCGTACGTCGACGAGAAATGCACGGGCGGGATGACCGCGCCCGTCGTCGGGTCGAACTCCTGCCCGGCGTGCACCGCCAGGCTGTCGAAGCCGCGGGCGGACGAGGCGTGGTCGGTCATGCGTTCACTCCAGTGATCGGGGTCGGGGTCGGGACGTCGTAGCCGTGGGCGCGCATCCAGTCGTCGTCGTACAGCTTCGAGAGGTAGCCGCGGCCGTGGTCGGGCAGGAGCACGACGACCACGGCATGCTCGTCGAGGTCGCGCGCGACGCGCAGCGCACCGACCACCGCCATGCCGCTGGAGCCGCCGACGAGCAGACCCTCCTCGCGGGCGAGGCGCCGCGCCATCGCGAACGACTCCGCGTCGGACACGCGTTCGTAGGCGTCGACGACGGTCGGATCGAAGGCCTCCGGCCACATGTCCTCGCCGACGCCCTCGACGTCGTAGCCGTGCACGGGGCCGCCGGAGTAGATCGAGCCGACCGGGTCGACGCCGATGATGCGCACTGCGGAGCCCGCGGCATCCCGAAGGAAACGGCCCGTACCCGTGATGGTGCCCCCGGTGCCGACGCCCGCCACGAAGTGGGTCAGGCGTCCGTCGGTGTCACGCCAGATCTCGGGACCGGTCGAGCGGTAGTGGCTCGCCGGACCGTTCGGGTTCGCGTACTGATTCGGCTTGAAGGCACCCGGGATCTCACGAGCGAGGCGGTCGGACACGGAGTAGTAGGAGGTGGGGTCATCGGGTTCGACGTTCGTCGGCGTGACGACGACGTCGGCGCCGTATGCCCGCAGCACCGCCCGCTTGTCCTCGGCGACCTTGTCGGGCACGACGAACACGCACCGGTAGCCACGCTGCTGGGCGACGAGCGCGAGTCCGACGCCAGTGTTGCCCGAGGTCGGCTCGACGATCGTGCCGCCCGGGCGGAGCAGTCCGTCCCGCTCGGCGGCGTCGATGATGGATGCCGCGATGCGGTCCTTGCTCGAGCCGCCCGGGTTGAAGTACTCGACCTTGGCGAGCACGGTGGCACGGATGCCGGCGGTGACGGCGTTCAGACGGACGAGAGGCGTGTTGCCGACGAGGTCGGTCACGCTCGAGGCGTAGCGCACGAGAGATTCCTGGGGGTGGTGTCACGCGGGGGCGTGACGGCTGACGGGGGTCGATGAAGACGACGCGAAGGCGTCGATCAGCGACAACACAGACAGGTCAGCACGCGGCCACCCTACCCCGACCCACCCGGGAGCGCGCAACCCGTGACCGCCGCATCCCGATTCTCACGGCCGTCCGAATGGCGCTGGGCGCGCCGGGGACGTACTATTCACGAGGCCCAAGTCAGGTAAGCCTTACCTCCCATCGACCGAAGGTTCCCGTCATGCCCCGCCGTACCGCACGCCGTCTCGCCGCGGCATCCGCCGTTCTCGCCGTCGCCGTCAGCCTCGCCGCGTGCTCGTCCTCGTCGTCGCCCAGCGCGAGCGCATCCGGCGACATCTCCGGCCAGACCATCACGGTCTACAACGCACAGCACGAAGAACTCACCCAGGCATGGGCCGACGCGTTCACGAAGCAGACCGGTGTGAAGGTCGTCCTTCGCAACGGGGACGACTCCGAGCTCGGCAACCAGATCGTGCAGGAGGGCGCCGCATCGCCCGCCGACGTCTTCCTCACGGAGAACTCGCCGGCGATGTCGCTCGTCGAGAAGGCCGGGCTCTTCGCCCCGCTCGATGCCTCGACCCTCGACAACGTTCCGGCCGCCTACCGCCCCGCCAGCGGCGACTGGACCGGCATCGCCGCCCGCTCGACGGTGATGGTCTACAACCCGTCGCTCATCTCCGCCGACCAGCTGCCGACGTCGATCATGGACCTCGAGAAGCCGGAGTGGAAGGGCAAGTGGGCGGCATCCCCCACCGGGGCCGACTTCCAGGCGATCGTGTCCGCGATCCTGCAGCAGAAGGGCGTCGATGCGACGACCGCCTGGCTCGACGCGATGAAGCAGAACTCCGTCGCCTACAAGGGCAACTCGACCGTCATGAAGGCCGTCAACTCCGGCCAGGTGCCGCTCGGCATCATCTACCACTACTACTGGTTCATCGATCAGTCGAAGACGAAGGAGAACAGCAACAACACGAAGCTGGCCTACTTCACGAACCAGGACCCGGGCGCCTTCGTCAGCATCTCGGGCGGTGGCGTGCTGAAGTCCAGCACCCACCAGCAGGCGGCACAGGCGTTCATCGCGTTCATCACCTCCGCCGCGGGCCAGCAGGTGCTGCGCGACGGCACCAGCTTCGAGTACGCGATCGGCAGCGGCGTCGCCTCCAACCCGGCGCTGCCGGCGCTCGACACGCTGCAGCCGCCAGCGATCGACCCCTCAACCCTCAACAGCTCGCAGGTCTCCGACCTCATGACCGCGGCGGGGCTGATCTGATCTGACCGCTCTCGCTGCGAGCGCCCCGATCGGCGGCGCGACCCTCCGGCGCCGGGCTCGTCGAGCCCCGGCGCCGCTGGTCGTGCTCACGCTCGTGGTCGCCGCGCTCATGCTCGTGCCCGTCGGCTTCGTCGCCTGGGTCGCGATCGATGAGGGCTGGGCGCAGCTGGCGCCGCTCATCTTCCGGCCGCGGGTCGGCGAGCTGCTGCTGAACACGATCGGCCTGGTCGTGGTGGGGGTTCCGCTGTGCCTGGTCGTGGGGGTGCTCGCCGCATGGGTCGTCGAGCGCACCGCCCTCCCGGGGAGGCGCGTCTGGGCCATCGCGCTCGCTGCTCCGCTCGCGATGCCCGCATTCGTCAGCAGCTACGGATGGGTGTCGGCGGTGCCCTCCCTCGGCGGACTGTCGGGAGGGCTCCTCGTCGCGGTGGGCGCGTACTATCCCCTCGTCTACCTCCCCGCCCTCGCCGCCCTACGGCGGCTCGACCCGGCGCTCGAGGAGTCCGCCCGCGCGCTCGGGCACGGCCCCGTGCGCACCTTCCTGCGCGTGACCCTCCCCCAGCTGCGCATCGCGATCCTCGGCGGCGGACTGGTCGTCGGGCTGCACCTGCTCGCCGAGTACGGCGCCTTCGCACTGCTGCGGTTCGACACCTTCACCACCGCGATCGTCAGCCAGTTCCAGTCGACGTTCGCGGGTCCTGCCGCCAACGCACTCGGCGTGGTGCTCGCGCTGCTGTGCCTCGTGCTGCTCGTCGGCGAGGCGTCGGCACGCGGCTCCGCGCGCTACGCACGCATCGGCCGCGGTGCGCCGCGCCCCGCCGTGCCACACCGACTCGGGTGGCGCGCGGTGCCCGTGGCCCTGGCACTGACCCTCGTGCTCGCACTCGCTGTCGGTGTGCCGGGCGTGAGCCTCGTGCGCTGGGCCCTGCGCCCGGAGGCCTGGGCGGCCGGCGACCTGCTCTCCACCCTCGGGCAGACCCTGATGCTCTCGGCGGGCGGCGCGATCGCGGCGACCGTCATCGCCCTGCCCGGCGCGTGGCTCGCGGTGCGGTACCCGGGCCGCATGTCCCGCGTGATCGAAGGCGCGATGTACCTCGCGAGCAGCCTGCCGACGATCATCGTCGCCCTCGCGCTCGTGACGGTCACCCTGCGGGTGCTTCCGGCCGTCTACCAGACGCCGGTCACGGTGATCTCGGCCTACGTCATCGTGTTCCTGCCGCGGGCGCTGGTGAGCCTGCGCACCGGCCTCGCCCAGGTGCCGCGCGGGCTCGAAGAGGCGGCGCGCGCTCTCGGGCGCAGCTCGCTCGGCGCGAAGCTGACGGTCACCGCGCCGCTCATGCTCTCGTCGTTCGGCGCGGCTCTCGCACTCACCGGCCTCGGCTGCGCGAACGAGCTCACGGCGACTCTGCTGCTCGCCCCGGCCGGCACCAGCACGCTCGCGACCCAGTTCTGGTCGGCGACGATCAACGCCGACTTCGCATCGGCCGCACCATATGCGATCCTGCTGATCGCCCTGTCGGTGCCGAGCGTCGCACTGCTCCTCGCCGACGCCCGCCGGAAGAAGACCGCATGACCTCCCTCGACCTCGCCCAGGTGTCGGTGACCCTGGGCGGACACCCCGTTCTGCACGACGTCTCGCTGCGGCTCGCGGACGGAGAGCGTCTGGCCGTCGTCGGCCCCTCGGGCAGTGGCAAGACGACGCTCCTTCGGGCGATCGCCGGCTTCGAGCGCATCACCCGCGGCGAGATCCGACTCGGCGATGATCTGGTCGCCTCCGCCGAGCGTCAGGTCGCGTCGCACCGCCGCCGGGTCGGCTACGTCGCGCAGGACGGCGCCCTCTTCCCCCACCTGACCGCGCGCGCCAACATCGCCTTCGGCCTCGGCGGGGTCGCGCGTGGCGCCCGGGGTGACGCGGTCGCCGCGGCATCCGCTCTCGCCGGCATCGAGCCCGACCTGCTCGAGCGCTATCCGCACGAGATCTCCGGCGGCCAGCAGCAGCGTGTCTCGCTCGCCCGCGCACTCGCGCCCCACCCGCGCGTGCTGCTGCTCGACGAGCCCTTCAGCGCCCTCGACACGGCGCTGCGCGCCCAGGTGCGCACGCAGGTCGTCGATGCTCTCGACCGCGCCGGCGTGACGACGGTGCTCGTCACCCACGATCCCGCCGAAGCGCTCGCCTTCGGCCACGCGATCGCGGTGCTCGACGGCGGACGCCTGCAGCAGGCGGGAAGCTGCGCTGAGGTCTACGCGGCACCGGCCACGCCGCAGGTCGCGCGCCTGCTCGGCGACACCGTGCTACTGCCCGCGACACGCGAGGCGGGGTCGGCCCGATGCCCGCTCGGCCTCGTGCCGGTGGGTACGGACGCGGCAGGCGCAGCATCCGCTCTCGTCGTCATGGTGCGTCCCGAGCAGCTTCGAGTGACGACGGATGCCACGGCCCCCGCCGTGCGCGTGCTCGACGTCGTCGAGACCGGTGGCACCGCCCTCGTCACGGTCGTGTGCGACGACGGCACCGAGGCGCGGGTGCCGCTGCGCGTGTTCGGCGTCGACCTTCCCGCCGTGGGCGACACCGTCGGCGTCGTGGTGGACGGCGCGGGCGTGCTCTACGCGGCCTGAGCGCTCAGCGGCCGGATCGATGCCGCGCGGCTGCCGCGCCGGTCACAGACCGAGGTCGGATGCGGCGACCGGGGCCGTGCCCGCCACGCTGCGCCGCTGACGGATGATCGCGACGACGATCACCATGACCAGCGCGAATCCGAGCGACACCCAGCCGCTGCCGACGCCTACCCCTCCCTCGTCGACGGGCTTGCCGAGCCAGTCGGCGACCGAGGCGCCGAGCGGACGGGTGAGCACGTAGGCGAACCAGAACGCGAAAACGGCGCCGAAGCGCAGGAAGCGGTAGCCGAGTGCCGGAACGAGGATGAGCACCGCGAACACGAGGATCGACGGAGCGTAGCCGAGTCCCAGGGTCACCGCGGCGAAGTCGCCGACCGCCGTGCCGAGGGCGAAGGTGCCGATGACGGCCGCCCAGTAGAACGCCTCGCGCCGGGTCGTGGTGATCGCGTGCACCGACAGGGTGCGCTCCACCCGCCACCAGACGAGGAAGACGGCCGCGAGGAACACCGCGTAGAGCGTCGCCGACACCGCATACGGAAGGCCCACGACGACGTGCGCGACATCGGCGGCCATCGTGCCGAAGACGCCCACCATCGCGACGGCGAACCAGTAGACCTCGGGCACGTAGCGCCGACGCGTGAACTGCAGCGCCAGTGCCGCGCAGAACAGCACGAACGCGATCAGCACGGCGACCACCGGCGGCAGCACCCGGATCGAGAAGTCCGACAGCGCCTCGCCCAGCGCCGTCGACGCGGCTTTGGCCACCCAGAACGACGGCGTCGGATCGGGCACGCGCGAGCGCGCGGCATCCGAAGTCGTCGCGCTCATGCGCGCTTGGCCTTCGAGCGCTTCACGAGCGCCCCGATGACGACCGGCGCGACGGTCACGAGCACGATCGCGATGCTGATCCACTCGATGTTGTTGGCGACCCACGGCACCCCGCCGAGCAGGGCGCCGGCGAGCCCGAGAATGCCCGCCCAGATCACGGCGCCGATCGCGTTCCACATCGAGAAGCGGGCACGCGGCATGTCGGAGACGCCCGCCGCGGGCGAGATGTAGGTGCGCACGATCGGCACGAAACGGGCCAGGATGATCGCGCCCACCCCGTAGCGCTCGAAGAAGCCGTGTGCTTCGGCGAGGTACTCAGGCTTGAACAGCCGCGCCCCGGGACGGAAGAGGCGCCGCCCGTAGCGACGACCGATCCAGAACGACAGCTCGGCGCCGACGATCGCGGCGACCGCGGCGATCGCCGCGATCAGCACCCAGGAGGTGTTCAGCGGCACCGCGAGGATCGCCGCGGCGAACAGGAGGCTGTCGCCGGGCAGGAAGGGGAAGAACAGACCGTTCTCGATGAAGACGATGACGGCGACGAGCACGAGGGCGAGGGGACCGAGGCTTCCGAGACTTTCGATGATGTTCACGCGCCCATCCTGGCGGTGCGATTCAAAGAATGCGCCGAGATTCGGGCCTCAGGATGCCGCGGGGCTACGCTCGCGCTGTGAATCCGCCGACCGACCTGCTCCCCTCGCTCGTCGGTGTCGGGGTGCTCGCGGCCGTCACGACGGTCGTGCTCGCCGCCTTCCGCGTGCCGGGCCTGTGGTCGCCGCTGCTGGCGATCGTGCGCGGCGCGGTGCAGCTCGCGGTGATCAGCGTGCTGCTGACCGGACTCATCACCGACGCGAGGCTGATCACACTGACCCTCGTCGCGATGTTCGTGATCGCGGCGTCGGTCGCGACCGGACGCATCGGATGGTCCCGGCGCCACGCGGCGATGATGACGACATCCATCGTGTCGGGGGTCGTGTTCGCGACGACGATCGTGTTCGCGACCGGTGCGCTCGAGCTGACCGCACGCTACGCGCTGGCGATCGGCGCGATCGTCATCGGCAACGCCATGAGCATCGCGACCCTCACCGGCCGCATGTTCACCCGCGGAATCGTCGACCACTGGGACGAGGTGGAGGGGTGGCTCGCCCTCGGCGCGCGGCCCCGGCAGTCGACCCTGGCGCTGGCGCGGCAGGCCGTGCGCGATGCCCTCATCCCCTCGATCGACCAGACCAAGACGACCGGTCTCGTCGTGCTGCCGGGCGCCTTCGTCGGCGCGATCTTCGGGGGGATCTCGCCGCTGGAGGCGGGCCGGTTCCAGATCGTCGTGCTCGCGGCCATCATGGCGGCCGGGGCGGTCACATCCGTGCTCGTCGCGCTCTGGATGGGACCGGTGCGGGTGAAACCCGCCGACCTGCGGTAGCTGCGGGAATGCGCGAACGCCCCCGGCCCGTACTCGGGCCAGGGGCGCTCCGTCTGTGCGCGGGTCGGCGCGGTCGATGGGTCAGGCGGCGGGAGTCGCGCCCTCGGTCACGGTGACCGCCTCGGCGGCGCCGGCCACGGCCACCTTGCGCGGCTTCGCCTTCTCGCTGACGGGCAGGGTCACACTCAACACGCCGTCACGGTAGCTCGCCGAGATGGTCTCCGTGTCGATGCCACGCCCGAGCTGCAGCTGGCGCAGGTAGGCGCCGGCTTCCCGCTCGCGGGTGATCCAGCTGACGCCCTCGCCGCTGGGCAGGGTGCGCTCGGCGCGGATGGTGAGCAGCTGTCCGTCGACGTCGACGTCGATCGAACCCGGGTCGACGCCCGGGAGGTCGGCGGTGAGCACGTAGTGGTCGCCGTCGCGGTAGACGTCCATCGGCATCTGGCGCGGACCACGGCGGGTCTGGTCGAGAGTCGTGGTCGCGAAGCGCTCCAGGTCGCGGAGCAGGTCGTAGGTCGCCATGGGTTCTCCTGTGTGAGCGGGGCGGATGCAGCATCCACCCGGGTCTGCGAAAGTTGAGTCTGATTGGCTCAACTAGTGTGAGATTAGCACTCGGGCACTGAGAGTGCCAGCGAAAGCGGCGTCGTTCACCGACGGCGAAATGGGTGAGATCCCGGGCGGCATCGCCCCGTCGCGTCCGGAGCCCACGACTGCGCATTGTGCACAGTCCCCCGGAGCAGGCCGGCTCGCCGAAGGATGCCACGCCCATCGGCGGACCGAAGACCCTACTTCCGCCCGGCCCGCCCGCCGAACGCGCGGCGAAGGGCTGCCGGCGCTCCTGCACCGGCAGCCCTCTTCGCATGGCGGATCAACTGGCGCCGAGCTTCTCCTTCAGCGCCGCGGTGCGCTCCGCCGCATCGGCCTTGCGCTCGGCCTTGCGCTGCTCACGCGCGTGACGCCGCGCCTCCTTCTCGGCTTCACGGTAGGCCTCCTCGGCGGCCTCCATCTCGTCGAGCACCTCCTCGCGCGGGCGCCGGATGACGACGCCGTCGAGCTTCGCCATCTCACCGTCGACGACCTCACGGGCGTACTCGGTGACCTCGGCGACGAGGGCGGTGCCGCCGATCGGGATGGCACTGCTGATCTGCTCGAGCGCGCCCGCTGAGCGGTCGACGCGCCGCAGATCGAAGGCGCCGCCCACGAGCAGCCCGCCCGTCCAGCCGAGCAGCATGCCGATGGGTCCGCCGATCACGCCGATCAGGAGTCCCACGAGGCTGCCGCCCCAGGTGCCTACGGCGCCGTTGTTGTCGACGCCGTCGGGCATCGAGATGCGCCCGTCGGCGTCGCGGGTGACGACGGCCGCGGCGGCGACGTCGACGCGGCCTTCCATGCCTGCTCCCTTCAGCTCGCTGAGCGCCTGGAAGGCGTTCGAGCGGTCGTCGAAGGTGACGGCGATGATGTTCGATTCGGGCATGACGGTGACCTCCTGATCACGGGGGATGTTCGCGGGCGGTTGTCCCGCATGACCACCACGATCGCGGTGTTCGCGTCGCCGCTCATCGGTCGCTTCGACCACTCTTCACAGCGCTCTCTGTGCAGAGTGCACGGTGCGCCTAGGCTGACCGCATGTCCTCCCCGGGTCGGCTGCGCGAGCTCGTTTGCACGCTCGACGGCGCCCCCACGACGGCCGCCTCACTGCCCGACGACGAGCTGGAACGCCTGCATGCCGCACTCGGCGAGGTGCCGGTGCGCTGGGTGGTCGCGACGGTGGACCACACGCTCGGTGTACTGAGAGCGCTGCCCGATGCGGACGCACTCGCGCCGTGGCCCCACATGCGCGCCCTCGCCGAGCACGTGCTCGCCGAGGCGATCGAGCGGTGCCTCGCATCGGAACCGACCACCCCCGACGAGCGCCTGGCAGAGCGCGCGTTCGCCGACGACATCGTCGCCCGCGACATTCCGCTGGGACGAGTCGTCGACACGATGCGCATGATGCAGCACGCGTGGCTCGACGCCCTCGTCTCTCGGGTGGTCGAACTCGGAGGGGCGGCCGCGGTCCCCGCACTCACCCGCGTCGTGACCCAGACCGTCGACGGGTGGGTGGGTGCGTTCATCTCGGCAATCGATGCGGAGCGGCGCCGTGCGTTCCAGTCGGAACACGCACGCCGGCGGGCGATGGTGCGCTCCCTCGTCGCCGGAGAAGCGGTCGACGACCAGGTGGCCTCATCCGTGCTGGGGGTTCCGGTCGAGAGCTGGCATCTGGCGAGCACGATCGGCGCGCCGCCCGGAGCGACGATGACCCCGCGCGCGGTGGACGCGATCGCCGATGCCGTGCAGCGCGCGGTCGGCACCACGCGCTCGGTGCGGCACGCGACAGGGTCCGGCGAGGTCTGGCTCTGGGTCACGACAGACAGCCCGGTGCGCGTGGAGTCCCTCGATGCCCTGCGATTCGACGACACACTGCTCGTCGGCATCGGCGAAGCCCATCCGGGTCGCGCGGGTTTCCGGAGAAGCCATCTGAGTCACTCGCGGCGCTCGCGGTGAGTCGGGGCGAGCATCGGCGCCGCGGCGCGCTCTACCGCGACGTCGCCCTGCGGGCGCTCCTGCTGCAGGACCCGGAACGGGCGATGTGGTTCGCCGAGACAGTGCTGCAAGACCTGTCGGCAGACACGGACGAGATGCCGAGCTGCGCGAGACGGTGCGAGTGTTCTTCGACACACGCATGCGCATCGCACCCGCCGCCGACCGCCTGTTCATCCATCGGAACACCCTGGTCATCAGGCTCGAGAAGGCCGAGCGGCTGATGGGTCATCGTCTCATCGAGCGAACCACGGCCACCCAGGCCGCGCTCGAGGTGCGCGCCTCCGAGGCGTTCATCGCGGCCCGCGCGCTGGCCGACTCCTGACGCACTCGAGAACTCACGGACAACGCGAAAACCCCCGGGTATCCGGGGGTTTCTGGCGGAGACGGAGGGATTTGAACCCTCGGTCCCCTTGCGAGGACTCCACCTTAGCAGGGTCGAGTAAGCCTGCCACTTGCCGCAATTTCGGAAACCAGATGCAGCGAATGCAACTACCTGCACAACATAGGGGCGACTGCAACTGTCCCCTGGCTGTCCCGCGCTGATGGCGAGAGGGGTGTCGTCTGCTGGAATCAACTTAGCGAGGCTTGCCCCCGTGTTCCAATCAAATAGTTGGCCTCCGTCAAAGCGGTCAATCCTGAGGCGTGGCGGAGACCTCGACGGTGGGGTTGGCATTGGCGCTCCCAACAACGACAGCCTCGAGGCCCGTCGACTCTCGCTCAAAGTCCGAGCTGAAGTGCTCTCTTTCGACGGAGGCCGGTGTCAGAGCTGCAAGTCTGCGGCCGCGACCGAAGTCGATCACATTGCCGGACCTAGTGGAGAGCGCACGAATCTTGAGGGCCTCTGCGCGCCCTGCCATCACGCGAAGACCGCTCAGAGCTTCCAACTGATGACCGAGGCGGACAAGGTGGTGCGCGACGAATGTTCTCGTTCGTGTTGGACGACGAGCCTCTTGTCGATGCATCCGACGAGAAACACTGGGATAAGGATTGTTGGCTCCAGTACTCGCGCCTGGCCCGAAAGCTCGCCGCGGACGCTCGCGACGATCTCGATGCCCGTGAATATGGAGACGGTGCCATCCCGCGCCCGGAACCATCCTTCGCGCGGATCGCGGAGCGCAATACGCCTCCTGGCTTTTCGGGCATCCACTCCGGCAGACCGGACTCCTCGGCTCAACGGGCCGCGTCGCCTCCAGCGTCGACAACGCGCTCATCGAATCGTTCTGGTCCACCATGCAACGCGAACTCTTGGACCGCTCGACCTGGACCAGCCGCGCCGAGTTGTCATCGGCGATGTTCGAATGGATCGAGGGCTTCTACAAGCCGACGAGACGGCACACCGCCCTCGGAAACCTCAGCCCCGTCGAGTTCGAACGACTTCACAACCACGCCGCGTCCGCGGCATGATCAACACACAAGAACCGTCCGGGAAACCGGGTCAGGCTACCAGCGCGGCTATCGATGCGGTGAATTCTTCACGATTTCGTCATCGATCGCGATTGTGAACTCGATCGTTGCCGATCTGGGTCCGCGCTCGTCGCGTTCACTGTGTCCGGTACATTCTGGGTTGCAGTCGCGGTTGGGGCCGTGTGCCGGGGCCGTGCTCGCGACGTTGCATGGGGTGTACCAGGAACGGCGTTATTCGCGGCAGCGGAGGCTGTTTGAATCATCCTCCCTTAGCCGCGAGGAAAAGACATGAAACCATCAGCATGAACCTTCCGGCTATCGGACACTCGTCGCTGGCGTGATACGCACCATCGAGCCGCTAGATGTACTTCCCCGGGAGGTTGTGAACGGGTGAGGTAGGCGAAGACCTCCGGGCAGGATGTGGGTTACCACACTCGCATCCTGACCACGGAGGTCTTCGTGTCTCACGCT
>NZ_SCOB01000023.1:0-32319 GCF_005503465.1 Microbacterium sp. 4NA327F11
CCCGTGCCCCCGACAGAAGAGGAACACCATGAATCCCGTCTTTCCCACCCGCCGTGCCTCCCGTCCGGCGCCGCTCCCGCGCCTCACCCTCCGACGAGCGCGGGTGCTCTTCGGGCGCGCGGCCCCCGCCTCCGGCGATGAGGGCGCGGCGACTGCGGAGTACGCGATCGCGACGATGGCCGCGGTCGCGTTCGCCGGCCTGCTGGTCGCCATCATGCGTTCGGATGAGGTGCGCGGCATCCTGGAGGATCTCGTCCGCCGTGCACTGACGGTCGGGTGAGCGGTGCCGCCGACCCGAGGGTTCGGGCCAGGGCGTCGTCGGGCGGTGCGACGGCAGGCGACGCGCCCGCGCGACCGGTCGACCTCGGCGCGAATGCCGCGGCCGGTGCGCGGCGACGAGGGGGCAGTCGCTGCGGAACTCGCCGTCGCCCTCCCCGCTCTCGTGCTCGTCGTCACCCTGTGCGTCGGGGGGCTCGCTGCGGCATCCCTTCAGGTGCGACTGCAGGATGCCGCGGCCGACGCCGCCCGACTGCTCGCCCGCGGTGAGAGCGTCGAGCGGGCGCAGAGCACGGTGGCGCACGCGGAGGGGAGGGCCAGCATGCAGGTCAGTCGGGCAGAGGGGCTCGTGTGCGTGGCGGCGTCCGCGCCGAGCGCGCTGCCGGGCCTCACGATGTCGGCGCGGTCGTGCGCGCTCGAGAGCGGGTGGTGACATGCCGGGGGCGATCGTCACTCTGGCCGGCGCCGTCACCGTCGCGACGATCGCGACGGCCCTCGTGACGGCTGGCGCGGCGACGGCGGCGCGTCAGCGCGCGGTCGTCGCCGCCGACGCGGCCGCGCTCGCCGCGGCGGACGGCGCGAGTGGCGCCGTCGCCGGCGAGCCCTGTGCACTCGCCGAACGGCTCGCCCGCGCCCACCACGCCGAGGTGCGCACCTGCACGATCGACGGCCTCATCGCGACGGTGGGAATCGGGGCGGACTTCGGTGCGTTCCAGATCTCCGCCACCGCACGGGCCGGGCCGCCGCAGGTCGTGGCCCCCTGAGCCGGGCGTGAGTGCGGGCAACGGTCATCGACGCCCCTCAGAGAGCACCGGCCGCCGGGTGTGTATGGTGTGCATCGACGAAAGGACCGTGAGTGGCACAGGGCAAGACCGCCAAGACGGAGAGCGGCAAGAAGCTCGTCATCGTGGAGTCGCCGACCAAGATGACCTCGATCCAGGGCTATCTCGGCGACGGCTACGAGGTGCTCAGCTCGGTCGGTCACATCCGCGACCTCGCGAGCAAGAAGGACATCCCGGCCGAGAAGAAGGCCGCGTACGGCAAGTACTCTATCGACGTCGACAACGGCTTCGACCCCTTCTATGTGGTCAGCGAGCGCAAGACGAAGACGGTCGCCGATCTGAAGCGCGCCCTCAAGTCCGCCGACGAGGTCCTGCTCGCCACCGATGAGGATCGCGAGGGGGAGGCCATCGCCTGGCACCTGCTCGAGGTGCTCTCGCCCAAGGTCCCCGTCAAGCGCATGGTGTTCCACGAGATCACCAAGGACGCGATCCGCAAGGCCGCCGAGAACACCCGCGAGCTCGACCTCGCGCTCGTCGACGCGCAGGAGACCCGCCGCGTGCTCGACCGCCTCTACGGCTGGGACGTCTCGCCGGTGCTGTGGCGCAAGGTCGGCAGCGGCACCCAGGGGCAGGCGCTCAGCGCCGGCCGCGTGCAGTCCGCCGCCACCCGCCTCGTCGTCGACCGCGAGCGCGAGCGCATGGCGTTCGTGTCCGCCAGCTATTGGGACATCGAAGCCCTCGCGACCGCTTCGGGCAGCTCGTTCACGACCCGGCTCGCCCGCATCGACGGCGCCCCGCTCGCCCGTGGCGGCGACTTCGACGACCGCGGCACACTGACCAAGGCCGTCGTCGTGCTCACCGAGGCCGACGCTCGCGCGCTCGCCATCGCGGTCGAGGGCGTGGGTGAGGCATCCGTCATGAGCGTCGACGCGAAGCCCGGCACCCGCAGCCCCCGCGCGCCCTTCACCACCTCGACCCTGCAGCAGGAGGCCGGTCGCAAGCTCTCGATGAGCGCGAAGCACACGATGAGCGTGGCGCAGCGTCTCTACGAGAAGGGGTACATCACCTATATGCGCACCGACTCCACCGCCCTGTCGACGCAGGCGGTGCAGGCGGCGCGCGAGCAGGCCGTCGCTCTCTACGGTGATCGCGCCGTTCCCGCGAACCCGCGCACCTACGCCAGCAAGAGCAAGAACGCGCAGGAGGCGCACGAGGCGATCCGCCCGTCGGGTGAGCACTTCCGCACGCCGGCGTCGATCTCGGGGTCCCTCGACCGCGACGAGCAGCGCGTCTACGACCTCATCTGGAAGCGCACCGTCGCCAGCCAGATGTCCGACGCGAAGTACGAGACCACGACCGTGACCCTCGCGGTTGCCGCGGCATCCAAGAAGCTCGAGTTCACCGCATCCGGCACCGTCTACACCTTCAAGGGCTTCCTCGAGGCGTACGAGGAGGGCCGCGACGAGAAGCGCAACGACGGCGACAAGGCAGACGACCAGTCGCTCCCCGCCCTCGCCGTCGGCGACGTGCTCACCACCAGCGACGTCGAGGCCAAGGGCCACTCCACGAGCCCCAAGCCCCGCTACACCGAAGCCTCGCTCGTCAAGGCGCTGGAGGAGAAGGGCATCGGACGCCCGTCGACCTTCGCGAGCATCATCGATGTGATCCTCGAACGCGGCTACGTCACCAAGCGCGGCCAGGCCCTGGTGCCCAGTTGGCTCGCCTTCAGCGTCGTGCGGCTGCTCGAGCAGCACTTCGCCGACCTCGTCGACTACGACTTCACGGCCGCCCTCGAAGACGACCTCGACGCGATCGCACGCGGCGAACAGCGCCGCGAGGAATGGCTGCGCGAGTTCTACTTCGGCTCCGAGAACCACGTGGGTCTGCGCCACATCGTCGACAACCTCGGCGACATCGACGCGCGCGAGCTCAACTCGACCCGCCTCACCGACACGGCGACGCTCCGGTTCGGCAAGTACGGGCCCTACATCGAGGTCACCGACCCGGATGCCGCGCCCGACACGAAGGCCCGGATCGTCAACGTGCCCGACGACCTCGCGCCCGACGAGCTCACCCCCGACAAGGTGCAGGAGCTCATCGACGCGCCCGTCGCCGGTGACCGTGTGCTCGGCGAGAATCCCGCGAACGGCAAGCTCATCGTCGTGAAGGACGGCCGATACGGCCCCTACGTGCAGGAGCTCGAGCCCGAGGCCGACCCTGAGGTCGACACCGCGACCGGCGAAGTGGTCGAGACGAAGAAGAAGACCACCAAGAAGGATGCCGCGCCGAAGCCGCGCACCGCGTCGCTGTTCAAGAGCATGTCGGTCGACACCGTCGACCTCGACACGGCTTTGCGGCTGCTCGAGCTGCCCCGCACCGTCGGCACCGACCCCGAGAGCGGCGACGAGATCACCGCCCAGAACGGCCGCTACGGCCCCTACCTGAAGAAGGGCACCGACTCGCGCTCCCTGGAGAGCGAGCAGCAGATCTTCGACGTCACCCTCGAGCAGGCGATCGAGATCTACGCGCAGCCGAAGTACGGCGCGCGCCGCGCCTCGAGCGCGCTCAAGGAGTTCGACGCCGACCCGGTCAGCGGCAAGCCCATCCGGGTGCGCGACGGTCGCTTCGGTCCGTATGTCACCGACGGTGAGACGAACGCGACCATCCCGCGCGGCGAGACCGTCGACGACGTCGACTTCGAACGCGCGAAGCAGCTTCTCGCCGACAAGCGCGCCAAGGGGCCGGCGCCCAAGCGCGCGACCGCGCGCCGCACGACGACGCGCAAGACCACCGCGAAGAAGTGACAGGCGACACCCGGCCCGGGCTCTGGATCACCCTCGAGGGCGGCGACGGCTCGGGCAAGACGACGCAGGCGGTGCGTCTGGAGGAGTGGCTGACCGGTGCCGGACGCACCGTCGTGCGCACTCGCGAGCCCGGCGGCACCGAGGTGGGGCGACTCGTGCGAGACATCGTGCTGCACCACCGCGGCGACATCGCTCCCCGCGCAGAAGCGCTGCTCTACGCCGCCGACCGCGCGCACCACATCGCCACACTCGTGCGACCGGCGCTGGAGCGCGGCGACGTCGTCATCCAAGACCGCTACCTCGACTCGTCCGTCGCGTATCAGGGTGCCGGACGCGTTCTCGACGGCGCCGACATCCGCGACATCTCGCTGTGGGCGGCCGAAGGCGAACTGCCCGATCTGACAGTGCTGCTCGACCTCGACCCGGCGTCGGCACGCGCACGACTCGACGCCGCCGACAAGCCGTTCGACCGGCTCGAGGCCGAGAAGGACGACTTCCACGCCCGCGTGCGCGACGCGTACCTTGCGCTCGCCGCCGCCGAGCCCCACCGGTTCCTCGTGATCGATGCTGCCGGAGCACCCGACGACATCGCCGCCACCGTCCGCGCGCGCGTCGCCGCTCTCCTCTGACGACGTCCCCGGCCGCCGATAGTCTGGTCCGCATGGCTGCCACGATCACGGATGTCCCGTGGGGCGATGTGTGGGGCCAGCCCGAGGCTGTCGCACAGCTGCGGGCCGCGGCATCCGATCTCTCGCTGCTCGCCCACGCCTGGCTCATCACCGGGCCGCCCGGGTCAGGGCGCTCGACCCTGGCTCGCGCGTTCGCGGCCGCGCTCATCGCCGAGCCCGGAGACGAGCAGGCGATGCAGCAGGTGCTCATCGGCACCCACCCGGACCTCACCGCCCTGCGCACCGAGCAGGTCGTCATCCGCATCGACGAGGCGCGCTCCCTCGTCGAACGGGCCTATTTCGCCCCCTCACGCGGTCGCTTCCGGGTGATCATCGTCGAAGACGCCGACCGCATGGCCGAGCGCACCTCCAACGTGCTGTTGAAAGCGCTCGAAGAGCCGCCGGCGCAGACGGTCTGGGTGCTGTGCGCACCCAGTGACGCCGACCTTCTGCCCACCATCCGCTCGCGCGTGCGCACCGTTCGACTACGTGAGCCCGAGGTCGCCGACGTCGCGCGGCTCATCGTCGCCCGCACCGGCGTCGACGAGCGCGTCGCCGAGCAGTCCGCCCGTCACGCGCAGCGCCACATCGGCATGGCGCAGCGGCTCGCGACCGACGGTGCCGCCCGCGAACGCCGCGACGCCACACTCCGCGCCGTGCTCGGAGTGCGCGGCGTGTCCGACGCGGTCGAGGTAGCCGCCACCATCGTCAAGCTTGCGACCGACGACGCCAAGGCGCTGACCACAGAGCGGGACGAGGCCGAGCGCGCCGACCTGCTGCGTACGCTCGGCATCGCCGAAGGGCAGGCGGTACCCCCAGCGGTGAGATCGCAGGTCAACGCCCTCGCCGAAGACCAGAAACGCCGCGCGACGCGCAGCCTGCGCGACGGCATCGATCGGGTGCTCACCGACCTCGAATCGCTCTTCCGCGACGCCGTGATGCTGCAGTTCGGGCGGGACGAGGAGAATCTCATCAACCTCGAGCTCGCCTCGCAGCTCCATGCTCTCGCGTCCGCCTGGCCGCCCGACCGCACTCTCACCGTGCTCGATCGCATCACGGTCACCCGTGAGAACCTCGAACGAAACGCCGCCGCAGCCCTTGCGCTCGAAAGCCTGCTCATCACCGTCGCCACCGGGAGGACCGTATGACCCGCACCCGCAACCTGCGGCGCGCCCTCGTCGTGATCGCGGGGCTCGCCGCGGCATCCGTCACCCTCTCGGCGTGCCTCTTCAGCCCCATCGTGCCGCAGCCGATCCCCACGAAGACACCGTCGGCCGACGGCGTGGCCGCGAACGTCGCGAGCTTCTACACCCAGACCCTCAGCTGGTCCTCGTGCGGCACCGGCTTCGACTGCACGTCCGTGACGGCGCCCCTCGACTGGCAGAACCCTGAAGCCGGAACGATCACCCTCGCCGTCATCCGCCATCGCGCGACCAACGGCACGGCGCTCGGATCGCTGCTCACGAACCCCGGGGGGCCGGGCGCGAGCGGCTACGACCTCATCCAGCAGAATCTCGACTATGCGGTCGGCTCCGAACTGCAGAAGACGTTCGACGTGATCGGCTTCGACCCTCGCGGAGTCGGGCGTTCGACCGCCGTGACCTGCTACGACGCGAAGCAGATGGACTCCTATCTGTTCGATCTCGTTCCCGCGCCGCGTGGGAGTGCGACGTGGACCAGCGATCTCGTCGCCAGCCAGAAGGCGTTCGGTGCGGCGTGCGAACAGAACAGCTCCGGGCTCCTGCCCTACATCACGACCGACCAGTCCGCGCGCGACATGGATCTGCTGCGCGGCGTGCTCGGCGACAAGAAGCTGAACTACCTCGGCTACTCCTACGGAACGTTCCTGGGAGCGACCTACGCGAAGCTCTTCCCCCAGAACGTCGGACGCATGGTCCTCGACGGTGCCCTCGATCCGTCGGTGTCGGGACTGGACGTGTCGACCACCCAGGCGATCGGGTTCCAGTCGGCCCTTCGCGCCTACATGACGAACTGCCTCGCCGGGTCGTCGTGCCCGTTCACCGGCACCGTCGATCAAGCCCTCGCCTCCCTCGGCGACCTCCTCGCGCAGGTCGACAAGACCCCGATCACCAACGCGGACGGGCGAAAGCTCGGCGCCGATTCGCTGGTGACCGGCATCGTCGCAGCCCTCTACTCGAAGGACAGCTGGCCGGTGCTCTCCTCGGCCCTCGCCGCCGTCAAGTCCGGCAGCGCCGCGCAGGCGTTCCGGCTCGTCGACTTCTACTACAACCGCAGCAGCAACGGCGTCTACCAGGACAACTCGACCGAGGCGTTCGAGGCGTACAACTGCTTGGACTACCCGCAGGTCACCTCGCAGGCTCTGAAAGACGCCTCCAAGGCCGAGATCGCGGCGAAGGCTCCGACGATCGCGCCGTACTGGAGCGGTCCCGACCCGTGCGCCGTCTGGCCGATCACGGCGACCGGCGTGCGTGAGAAGATCAGCGCCCCCGGCGCCCCGCCGATCATCGTCATCGGCACCACCAACGACCCGGCCACGCCGTACGTGTGGGCGAAGTCGCTCGCGGAGCAGCTGTCGTCCGGCGTCCTGATCACCCATGAGGGCGAGGGGCACACGGCGTTCAACAAGGGCAGCAGCTGCGTCGACGACGCGGTCGTCACCTACTTCGAGACGGGCACGCCCCCGCAGAACGGGCTCACCTGCCAGTAGCGGATGCCGCGGCATCCGCGCGGACGAGGCGAGCGCCGGCGTTCGCGGGCGCTCGGGTGACCATGTAAGATCGGAGATCGTGCGCCGCGGCTTCGCGGCTCGCCACCTTAGCTCAGACGGCAGAGCGATTCACTCGTAATGAATAGGTCAAGGGTTCGATTCCCTTAGGTGGCTCCACACTCGTGAAGGCCCCGGGCGACGCCCGGGGCCTTCGTCGTCGCAGAGGGCGGTTTCGCTACAGTGAAAGGGATGTCGCTGCTCGACGTGCTCGCGGAACTGTTCACCTGGGTGGGCTTCGGCATCGGCGCGCTTCTGGCCGGCGTCGCCGTGGTCGCGTACCTCTTCGACGGCACGTGGATGCGGGTCGATGCGATGCTCGAGCGCGAGGACGGCGAACTCGTCGCGCGGTGGTTCGCGTCCGACGGTGGGGTGGGTCGTGCCGTGCTGCACCCGCACGACGCCGAGCGTCTGGGCGACGCCGCGCATGCGGAGCTCTTCGCCCGCGAGGGGTCACATCACCGTGTGCGCCTGTCGGGGCGGTCGCCTCTCGTTTCCGCGCTCGGATGGTTCGCGGCGGTGTTCCTCGCACTCGGTGTCGTCGCTGTCGCGGCCTCCATGGTGCTGCTGTTCGCCGGAGTCTGAGGCGCGGTCGATCCCGTGGTGAGCGGATGCCGCGCTCAGTCGAGGGCGAGCATCACCGCGGCGCCGAGCGCGAGAGTGAGTCCGACGATCTGCACCGGCGCGATGCGTTCGCGCAGCACGATCGCCGCGAGCACGATCGTGCCGGCTGGGTAGAGCGCCGTCAGCGCGGCGACGATCGACAGATCGCCGGTGCGCAGCGCGAGCAGCATGGCGATGTTCGCCACCGCGTCGCCGACGCCGCCGACGGCGGCCGGCCACCACACGATGCGGCTGCCGGCGACCGCCGCCGGGGAACGCAGCGCCTCGACGACGGAACGGCGCCGCGCCGCCGCCCATGCGATCATGCCGGCGACGATGAGCACCGTGAGGGTGACGTTGACGGCGCGGGAGACGAGCAGTGCATCGAGCCCGCTCTCGGCGGATGTGTGATCGATCGCGATGATCTGCGCGCCGATCGCGAGGCCCGCCCCGACGGCGAGGGCGAGTCCCCGGATGCTGGGACGCACTGCCCCCTGTTCGGGCACGAACCCGACGAGTGCGACGGCGACGAGCGCGACGCCGAGGCCGGCCCAGGCGAGCGGTCCGAGCGACTCACCGCCGACGGTGACGCCCCAGATCATCGGGGCGACGGCCGAGACGATCGCGGTCAGCGGCGACAGGATGCTCATCGGCCCGATCGCGAGGCAGGCGTACAGCAGGGCGAGGGAGACGACGCCGCAGACTCCCGAGATCGCGCCCCAGGCGGCATCCGCGGCGCTCAGCGTGCCGCCCGCGATCGGCGCCGCGATCAGCAGCACGACGACGCCGGTGCACGCGGCGATCGCGGTGACCACGATCGGCTTGAGATGTCGCGCGGTGAGCCCGCCGAGGAAGTCGGCCACGCCCCACAGCAGAGCCCCGCTCAGGGAGAGGAGGGCGGCCAGCATCGCGATCAGCCTAGGGGAGGGGTGGCGCCCGCGATATTTCGCTAGATAAGCTAGGTATATGGATGCCGCGTTCCCCACGTCCCGCCGCAGTGACCGCCGTCAGACCGACCGGGCGACGACCCGCTGGCTGCGCATCGGCATCCCGCTGCTGCTGGTCGCCGTCTGGCTCGCGGGCGGAGCCATCGGCGGACCCTACTTCGGCAAGGTCGACGAGGTGTCCACGAACGACCAGGCGTCGTACCTGCCCCAGAGCGCGCCCTCGACGAAGGTGAACGCGCTGCTGCCCGACTTCCTCGGCTCCGACAGCATCCCGGCGGTCGTCGTGGCCCAGGCACCCTCCGCCCTCACCGATACGCAGAAGGCTGATCTGACGTCCCTCGCCGACCGCTTCGGCGCGGTCTCGGGCGTCACCGGCACGGTGTCGCCCCCGATCATCTCCGACGACGGCCGCGCGGCGCAGATCATCGTGCCCATCTCGTCGTCGGCGTCGGTCGGCGATGTCGTGGGCGAGCTGCGGGCCGCGGCATCCGATCTGTCCGACGGAGTGCAGGTGTGGGTGACCGGTCCCGCCGGGTTCACCGCCGACCTCGTGAAGGGGTTCCTCGGCATCGACGGACTGCTGCTCGGCGTCGCCCTGCTCGCCGTGTTCGTGATCCTGGTGATCGTCTACCGCTCGCCGCTGCTTCCCGTGCTGGTGCTGCTCACCTCGATGTTCGCGCTGTGCGTGGCGCTGCTGACGGTGTGGTGGCTGGCGAAGGCGGGCATCTTCGTGCTCAACGGCCAGGTGCAGGGCATCCTGTTCATCCTGGTGATCGGCGCCGCCACCGACTACGCGTTGCTCTACACCGCCCGCTTCCGCGAGGCGATCGGTGAGGGGATGCCGCGCTGGGCCGCCACGCGCGCCGCCTGGCGGGGAGCGTTCGAGCCGATCCTCGCCTCGGGCGGCACCGTCATCGCGGGCCTGCTGTGCCTGCTGCTCTCCGACCTCGCCACCAACCGCGCCCTCGGCCCGATCGCCGCGATCGGCATCGTGTTCGCGATGCTGTCTGCCCTGACATTCCTGCCGTCGTTGCTCGCCTTGTTCGGGCGCGCCGCCTTCTGGCCGTTCGTGCCGCGGCATCCGCTCGGTGCACTTCCCGACGACCTCACCGCCCCCGTGCGCGGCTTCTGGCCGCGCCAGGCGCGTTTCATCGCCCGCCGCGCCCGCCCGATCTGGATCATCGCGACCATCGTGCTGCTCGCCGCCGGCGTCGGGGTCACGCAGCTGCGCGCGCAAGGTGTTCCCTCGAGCGACCTCGTGCTCGGCGCCTCGGAGGCGCGCGACGGCCAGGCCGTGCTCGGCGACCACTTCCCGGCGGGCTCCGGCAGCCCCGTCACGATCGTCGCACCGCAGTCCGACCTCACTGCGGTCGTGAGCCGTCTCGCCGCCGAGCCGGGCATCTCGAGCGTCGCCGTGGTCTCGGCCGACTCGCCCTCGGGGCAGGCGACCGCCACCGTGCAGGGCGGGCAGCTCGTGCTCGTATCGCAGGGGCCGCCCGCCGCGACCGCACCTGCCCCGACGGTGCGCGACGGCGACGTGCTCGTCTCTGCGACCCTCACCGACGCGGCCGACTCGACGGCGGCCGAGAACGTCGTGCGCACCATCCGCGCCGACCTCGACACGCAGCTCGGTGCCGGCACGACGCTCGTCGGCGGCACCACCGCGCTCGACGTCGACGCGAACGACACGGCGATTCACGACCGCACCGAGATCATTCCCGTCATCCTCGGGGTGATCCTGCTGATCCTCATGCTGCTGCTGCGTTCGATCCTCGCGCCGGTGCTGCTCGTGCTCAGCGTCGTGGTCTCGTTCGCCGCGGCCCTCGGAGTGAGCGCACTCGTGTTCGACGGCGTGCTCGGATTCCCGGGCGCCGACCCATCGGTCCCGCTCTACGGGTTCGTGTTCCTCGTCGCACTCGGCGTCGACTACAACATCTTCCTGATGTCGCGCGTAAGAGAGGAGTCCGTTCGCCACGGCACGCGCCGCGGCATCCTGCGCGGCTTCGTCGCCACCGGCGGGGTCATCACGTCGGCCGGCCTCGTGCTCGCGGCCACGTTCGCGGCGCTGGGAGTCATCCCGATCCTCTTCCTCGCGCAGATCGCGTTCATCGTCGCGTTCGGCGTGCTGCTCGACACCTTCGTGGTGCGGTCGCTGCTCGTGCCCGCGCTCGCCTACGACCTCGGCAAGGTGATCTGGTGGCCCTCGGCGCTGTGGCGGCGCGGGGCGCCGTGACGCCTATGCTGGCGCTATGACGCGGGCCCTGTTCATCGTCGACGTGCAGAACGACTTCACCGAGCACGGAGCGCTGGGGGTGGTCGGGGGTGACGCCGTCGCCCGCCGCATCTCCGCGTTCCTCGCCGCCCACCGAGGCGAGTACACGCTGGTCGTGGCGTCCCGTGACTGGCATGACGCCGAGGGTGACAACGGTGGGCACTTCGCCGCCGAACCCGACTTCGTCGACACCTGGCCGCCCCACTGCGTCGCCGGGACCCCCGGCGCCGACTATGACGACGGGTTCGATCCGACGGGCGTCGACGTGCACCTGAAGAAGGGGCAGGGCAAGCCCGCCTACTCGCTCTTCGAGGGCGTCGCCGACGACGGCCGCACCGCGACCGACCTGCTGACCGAGCGCGGCACCCTCGACATCGACATCGTCGGCATCGCGACCGACTACTGCGTGCGCGCCTCTGCCCTCGACGCCCTCGCCGCCGGGCGGCGCGTGCGGGTGTTCACGGATCTCATCGAGGGTGTGCACGCCGACTCCAGCGCGGCCGCGCTCGCCGAGATCGGCCATGCGGGCGGCGAGATCACGACGTCGGATGCCGCGACCGGGGGCCGGCCGTGAGCGCGCCGTGGCCGGCGGTCGCCGTCGCCCCGGGGTGGTACCCGGATCCCGTCGACGCTCGCTTCGTGCGGTGGTGGTCCGGTCGCGAGTGGACGGGCCACGTGCAGGGGGCGATCGCCAGACCCGCTCCTCCGGCCGTGCGTCGAGACATCCGCACGGGGACGGTGTGGATCTGGCTCATCACACTCTCGCCGCTGCTGTCCACGGCGACGCTCTTTGTGTGGAACATCCCCGCCGATGTCGACGTGCTCCTTCACGACATCGCGCGCCAGGCGTACGACACAGGCCCGTTCGACACGACGATCCTCTCGATCGTCGCCACCCGTGGGCTGATCTGGTATCTGATCGTGCTCGCCGTGAGTGCGCTCGTCTACGCCGCGGGCGTGGCCATGTCGGCGCGCGACGCGGCCGTGCTGCGCCGACGAGGAGTCGTCGACCCGTTCCCGTGGGCGTGGGCGTTCCTGGCGGGTTCGATCTACGTGATCGGGCGCACAGTGATCGCGCGGCGTCGCACAGGCAGCGATCTCGGGATGCTGTGGGTGGAGATCGGCCTGATCGTGCTGGTGAACGTCCTCGTCGTCGTCTGGTTGGTGGTCATCCTCATGTCCGTGGGCGCCACGATGGCCAGCCTGTCCGGTGGCGTGATCTCGTCGGTCTGACTTCGGCGCCCGATCTCGACCCGGTGCGCATCGGCGACGTAGGCTGATCGCAGATTCAGGAGATTCACGACGAAGGTGGACGAGCGTGAGTGACAGCGAGAGCGCGGCGGTCGCCGGCTGGTATCCCGACCCCCTGCAGCCCGGCGCCGAGCGGTGGTGGGACGGCACGGCATGGAGCACGGCGACACGGCTGATCGCCGCCCCCGCGGTGGAGACGGGGTCCCCGGCGCCCATCACGAGCGGGGTCGATTCGATCTGGATCTGGCTGGTCGTGCTCGTCCCCGTGCTCAATCTGCTGCGCTTGCCGCTGATGGACATCGGCGGCTACGTGCAGGCAGTCTTCGAGGCCACGCGATACGGCCGCGGATCGGGACAGATCGCGGCGGTGCTCACGACCTGGGGGCCTCGATTCCTGCTCTCGTCGGCGCTCGGAGTGGTGACGTACGGGCTCACCGTGCTCTTCGGTGCGCTCGACTGGCTGCGCTTGCGTCGGCTCGGCGTCGATCGGCCGTTCCACTGGGCGTGGGGTTTCCTCTGGTCACTCGTCTACGTCATCGGGCGCGCCGTGGTGATCCGACGCCGTACCGGGAAGCTGTCGCCCACCCTCTGGATCTCCATCGCCGTCGTCATCGTTGTGATCGCGGTGTCGATCGCGTTCACGTTCGCCGCAGTCCTCGGCGCACTCCAGGGCATCACGCCCATTCCGCCCTCAGGAATCGGCAGCTGAATTCACAATTCGCTCAATTGCAGTGTCGAGTCTTGAGCTGACTGCTGCATCGACGTAGTCTCCAGGTGTCGGCGACGAGGCCGACACGAGCCGTCGTCCGGCCTCACGAGGGCCGGCGCGAACCGGAGGTCGCAATGGTGCACACCCTCATCCCCGAGACCCTTCCCGCCGCCGACGTCGACGACGTCGCGCGGGTGCTCACCCCTGAGGGCGAGCGCATCCCTGATCGACTGCTCGACCCCTGGATCACGGATGTCGACACCGGCGCCCTGCGCGCGCTGCACCGCGACATGTCGGTGCTGCGCCGCCTCGACGCCGAGGGCGTGGCCCTGCAGCGTCAGGGGCAGCTCGGCCTCTGGGCGCCGTGCGCCGGCCAGGAGGCCACCCAGATCGGCATCGCCCGGGCGTTCCGCGACGACGACTTCCACTTCACGAGCTATCGCGAGCTCGGCGTGCTCTACGCGCGCGGAGTGAGCCCCGAAGGCCTCGTGCGCCAGTGGCGTGGCGAGGCGCCCTCGGGCTACGACCCGTTCGACGTGCACGTCGCGCCGCTGCAGATCATCATCGGCGCGCAGAGCCTGCACGCCGTCGGCTACGCGATGGGCGTGCAGCGCGACGGCGGCGACCAGGTCGCCGCGGCCTGGTTCGGTGACGGCGCGACGAGCGAGGGCGATGTCAGCGAGGCGCTCGTGTGGGCGGCATCCTTCGACGCACCCGTCGTGTTCGTGTGCACCAACAACCAGTACGCGATCTCCGAGCCCGTCGGCGTGCAGACCCGGCACTCGATCGCCACCCGTGCCGCCGGCTTCGGGGTGCCGAGCCTGCGCGTCGACGGCAACGATGTGCTCGCGTGCCTCGCCGCCGGGCGCTGGGCCGCCCACCACGCCCGCTCGGGGGAGGGCCCCGCCTTCATCGAGGCGGTCACGTACCGGATGGGACCGCACACCACGAGCGACGATCCCACCCGCTACCGCACCGCCGACGAGCGCGAGGCATGGGCGCGGCGCGATCCGATCGACCGTGTCGCCGAATACCTCGACGGCCTCGGCGCGATGGATGACGCGTTCGCGGCCGAGGTGGCCGTGGCATCCGATCAGGCGGCCGCCGACATGCGCGCGGCGTGCCTCGCGATGACGACGGCGCCCGCCCTGAGCGTGTTCGACCACGTCTATGCCGAGCCGCACGCGGCGCTCGCCGCCCAGCGCGGCCGGTTCGCCGCCTACCTCGACGGGTTCGAGGGCGCCGAGACCGAGGCCGCACGATGACGACGCTCCCGATGGGCAAGGCCCTCAACGCCGGACTCCGGCGCGCGCTCGCCGACGACGACCGCGTGCTCGTCATGGGCGAGGACGTCGGACGCCTCGGCGGGGTGTTCCGCATCACCGACGGACTTCAGGCGGAGTTCGGTGCGCAGCGCGTCATCGACACCCCGCTGGGCGAGGCGGGCATCGTCGGCACGGCGGTCGGGCTCGCGTTCCGTGGGTTCCGGCCGGTCGTCGAGATCCAGTTCGACGGCTTCGTGTACCCCGCGTTCGACCAGATCGTCTCGCAGGTCGCGAAGCTGCACTACCGCTCGCAGGGGCGGGTTCGGATGCCCCTGACCATCCGCATCCCGTGGGCGGGCGGCGTGGGCGCGGCGGAGCACCACTCCGAGTCGCCGGAGGCCTACTTCGTGCACACGTCGGGGCTGCGGGTCGTGGCGGTCTCGAACCCGCAGGACGCCTACACGATGTTGCGCCAGGCGATCGCCTGCGACGACCCGGTGGTCTTCTTCGAGCCCAAGCGGCTCTACCACGCCAAGGGCGAGGCCGACCTCGACGGCGACCTCGCCGATGCGCCCCCGATGGGTCTCGCCCGTATCGCCCGTGAGGGCACGGATGTCACCGTGCTCACCTACGGCGGGCAGGTGACCACGGCGCTCGACGCGGCCGTCGCCGCGGAGGACGAGGGCGTCTCGCTCGAGGTCATCGACCTGCGCTCGCTGTCGCCCGTCGACTATCGCACCGTGACCGCATCGGTGCGCAAGACCGGACGGGTCGTCGTCGTGCACGAGGCCGCCGCCGAGGCGGGCGTCGGCGCGGAGCTGGTCGCGAGCGTCACCGAGCGCTGCTTCACGTTCCTCGAGGCGGCGCCCGTGCGGGTGACCGGGCACGACATCCCGTACCCGCCCGCGAAGCTCGAGAAGCACCACCTGCCCGACCTCGACCGGGTGCTCGACGCGGTCGACCGGGTGCTCGACCGGCCGAACAGCCTGACGGGGGTCGAGCTGTGAGCGTCGAGTTCGCCCTGCCCGACCTCGGCGAAGGTCTCGCCGACGCCGAGATCGTGCAGTGGCTGGTCGCCGAGGGCGACACCGTGACCCTCAACCAGACCCTCGCCGAGGTCGAGACCGCGAAGGCCATCGTCGAGCTGCCGTCGCCGCACGCGGGTGTCGTCTCCCGACTGCATGCGGCCGCCGGCGACACGGTCGACGTGGGGGCTCCGCTCGTCACGTTCGACGCAGCGGTCGAGGCGGCCAGCGATGCCGTGCCCGCCGAGCCGGCGCCGGTCGACTCCGCTCCCGCCGAGCCGGCGGTCGGCGAGGAGGCCGCGGCATCCGTCGATGCTGATGCTGACACTGATGCCGACGACGAGCACGAGGATGCCGCGCCCCGCCCGAACCTCGTCGGGTACGGCGCGCTCGCCCGTTCGGGCGCGCGCCCGCAGCGGCGTCCGCGTCGGGTGCGCGAGGTCGCCGAGGTCGACACGGCCGTGCTCGACGCGGCGCCGCACGACGCGCACGTGAGTTCTCAGGTCGACGACGGCCCGCTCGAGCGACTGCGGTCCACGCCGCCGGTGCGCCGGCATGCGAAGGAGCTCGGCGTCGAGCTGGCGCTCGTCGCGGCCGCCGGGGCGACCGGCGTCATCACCCGCGCCGACGTCGACGCGTTCGCCGCGCGCGTCGGGGCGTCGGCGCCCGCGGGGCCAGGCCCCGCCGTCGCACCGGCTCTGGCCGCGGCATCCGATCGTCACGTGCCCGTGCGCGGCGTGCGCAAGCGCACGGCCGAGGCGATGGTGCGCAGCGCCTTCACCGCCCCACACGTCACGATGTTCCACACCGTGGATGTCACGGCCACCACCGCGTTCGTCGCCTCGCTGCGCGACGACCGTGCGCTGGCCGGGCACCGCATCGGGGTGATGGCGGTCGTCGCGAAGGCGGTGTGCCTCGCGCTCGGCGCGACGCCGTCGCTCAATGCGACATGGGACGAATCGGGGGAGGAGATCGTGGAGCACACCGCCGTGCACCTCGGCATCGCCGCCGCCACCGACCGCGGACTCGTGGTGCCCGTCGTGCACGACGCCGGTCGGCTCGGACTCGTCGCCCTCGCCGACGCGATCGGCGACCTGACGCGCACCGCGCGCGACGGGCGCACGACTCCCGCCGGGTTCGCCGGCGGCACGTTCACGATCAGCAACGTCGGGGTGTTCGGTGTGGAGGCCGGCACCCCGATCCTCACGCCGGGGCAGTCCGGCATCCTCGCGGTGGGTGCGGTGCAGCGTCGGCCGTGGGAATGGCAGGGGGAGGTGGCGCTGCGCGACGTCGTGACGCTCAGCCTGTCGTTCGACCACCGCGTCGTCGACGGCGAGCAGGGCGCCCGGTTCCTCACCGACGTCGGCGGTGTGCTCACGGAGCCTGGCCGCGCGATGCTCCTCGGCTAGTCCGAGGCCCCGGGAGACCCCGCGGCCGGTGATCCGGTCGCGGGGGTCTCGCGCGCGTGCGGCGCGCAGCCGTGCACGGTGGCCGCTGTGCGGGGCCGCACGGTTGCGCGCCCACCTCGCCGCGCGCCGGACTCAGGCGTCGAGGGCGCGCAGCGCGAGGTCGTGCAGGATCGCCCCGACGGTCTGGTCGCCGGGGGCGCCGCGGAGGCCGCGCACGCTGTGGGGGGTCGAGTTGATGAGGCCGAACACGGCGTGCGCCCGCACGCGCAGGTGGGTCGCGGGCACGTCGGGGTGCCGGTGCTGCAGCACGCGGGTCCACAGTTCGACGTACTCGCGCTGCAGGCGTCGCACGCGATGGCGGTCAGGGTCGTGCAGGTTCTCGAGGTCGCGATCCTGCACGCGGATGACGTCGGCGTCGGCGAGGGCGAACGCCACATGGAAGCGCACGAGCGCGTCGAGCTGGTCGCCGGGATCGTCGTGGGCGGCGATGACGGTCCGGCCACCCTCGAGCAGCCGTTCGCTCGCGCCGACCAGGATCTCGCCGAGCAGTGCCTGCTTGCCGGCGAAGTGCCGGTAGAGTGCGGGGCCGCTCACGCCCACGGCGGCTCCGAGCTCTTCGATGGACACCGCGGCGAACCCCTTGCGGGCGAACAGGGCGGATGCCGCGCGTACCAGGGCGTCCTGCCGTTCGGTCTTCGCGCGCTCCCGCGCGGTGGGCGTCTCGACGTCGTTGTCGGCCACGCCGCCCCCTTGTCATCTCGGTTAGCGGACGCTAACGTGAATTCCAGTTAGTGAACACTAACACTGCGGCGCATCCGATGGGGGATGCGAACGACATCGATGGAGATGGGATGACCGCGACCGACACCGTGACCGGCATCGCCGGCGCCGCCGACGTGCGCACCCAGGCGGACCTCGCCCGGGAGCTGCGTGCGCGTCTCGCTGTCGCGGCCGAGGGCGGGCCCGAGGCATCCCGTCGTCGTCACACCGAGCGCGGCAAGCTGCTCGTGCGTGACCGCATCGCCCGACTGCTCGACGAGGGCAGCCCCTTCCTCGAACTCGCCCCGCTGGCCGCCGACGGGCTCTACGACCCAGACGCCCCGGGCGCCGGTGTCGTCGCAGGCATCGGCCTCGTGCACGGGCGCCACGTCATGGTGATCGCCAACGACGCGACGGTGAAGGGCGGCACCTACTATCCGCTGACGGTGAAGAAGCACCTGCGGGCGCAGGAGGTCGCGCTCGAGAACCGCCTGCCGTGCATCTGCCTCGTCGACTCGGGTGGCGCATTCCTGCCGATGCAGGACGAGGTCTTCCCCGACCGCGACCATTTCGGTCGCATCTTCTTCCACCAGGCGCGCATGTCGGCCGCCGGCATCCCCCAGATCGCCGCGGTGCTCGGCTCGTGCACGGCGGGCGGCGCGTACGTGCCGGCGATGAGCGACGAGACGGTGATCGTGCGGGGACAGGGCACGATCTTCCTCGGCGGCCCGCCGCTCGTGAAGGCCGCGATCGGCGAGGTCGTCACGGCCGAGGAACTCGGCGGCGGCGAGCTGCACGCCCGCACGTCGGGGGTCGTCGACCATCTCGCCGACGACGACGCCCACGCGCTCGAGATCGTGCGCGACATCGTCGCGACCCTTCCCGCGCCGCCGGCCCCCGCCTGGGACATGCGGGCCAGCGTGTCGCCCGCGGCCGACCCCGCCGAGCTCTACGACCTCGTTCCCGTCGACGTCACGCAGGCGTACGACGTGCACGCCGTGATCGAGCGCCTCGTCGACGGCGACCCCGACGGGTGCTCGTTCCACGAGTTCAAGGCCGACTACGGCACGACGCTCGTGACCGGCTTCGCGCGTCTGCACGGCCACCCCGTCGGCATCGTCGCCAACAACGGCGTGCTCTTCGGGGCATCCGCTCTGAAAGGCGCCCACTTCATCGAGCTGTGCGACCAGCGCGGCATCCCGCTCGTGTTCCTGCAGAACATCTCGGGATTCATGGTCGGTCGTGACGTCGAGGCCGGCGGCATCGCGAAAGACGGAGCCAAGATGGTCACCGCTGTCGCGACCACCCGTGTGCCGAAGTTCACGGTGCTCATCGGGGGCTCGTTCGGGGCCGGGAACTACTCGATGTGCGGGCGCGCCTACAGCCCCCGCTTCCTGTGGTCGTGGCCGGCCAGCCGCATCTCGGTCATGGGCGGTGCGCAGGCGGCGACGGTGCTCGCGACAGTCAAGCGCGACCAGCTCGAGGCCCGCGGCGACGACTGGTCGACCGGGGAGCAGGAGGAATTCGAGGCGCCCATCCGCGCCCAGTACGAGCAGCGCGGCAACCCGTACTACGCCACCGCCCGGCTCTGGGACGACGGCATCGTCGACCCGCTCGACACGCGCGACCTGCTGGGGCTCGCCCTGGACGTCGCCTCCCGCACGCCGCTTCCCGCCCCGGCCTTCGGGCTCTTCCGGATGTGAGCGACGTGCCCCTCTTCGACACCGTGCTGGTCGCGAACCGCGGCGAGATCGCCCGCCGGGTGATCCGCACGCTGCGGCGCCTCGGCATCCGGTCGGTCGCCGTCTACAGCGACGCGGACGCCGACGCGCCGCACGTGCGCGAGGCCGACGAGGCGGTGCGCATCGGCGAGGCCGCCGCCGCGCGCAGCTACCTGAGCATCGACGCGCTGATCGCGGCCGCGCAGGTCACGGGCGCGCAGGCCGTGCACCCCGGCTACGGGTTCCTGTCCGAGAGTGCCGCGTTCGGTGCGGCGTGCGCGGCCGCCGGCATCGTCTTCATCGGGCCGGGCGAGCGCGCGCTCGAGGTCATGGCCGACAAGATCCGTGCGCGCGATCACGTCGCCGCGCACGGCGTGCCGATCGTTCCCGGCTTCAGTGCGGCGGCGCTCGGCGACGACGAGATCGCCGCGCGCGCGGCCGACGTCGGGTTCCCGCTGCTCGTGAAGCCCTCCGCGGGCGGCGGCGGCAAGGGCATGGAGGTCGTGACGGATGCCGCGGCCCTCCCCGCAGCGCTCGAGACCGCCCGGCGCGTGGCCCGGGCCGCCTTCAGTGACGACACGCTCCTGCTCGAGCGGCTGGTGACCCGACCGCGCCACATCGAGGTGCAGGTGCTCGCCGACGCCCACGGGGCGGTCATCCATCTGGGGGAGCGGGAGTGCACGCTGCAGCGGCGCCACCAGAAGGTCGTCGAGGAGGCCCCGTCGCCCGCCGTCGACGCGGCGCTGCGCGCGCGTCTCGGTGCCGCCGCCGTCGCGGCCGCGGCATCCGTCGACTACCGGGGTGCCGGGACCGTGGAGTTCCTCGTGTCGGCCGACCGCCCGGAGGACTTCTTCTTCATCGAGATGAACACGCGGCTGCAGGTCGAGCACCCGGTCACCGAGGCCGTCACCGGCATCGACCTCGTCGAGCAGCAGCTGCGCATCGCGGCGGGCGAGCAGCTGCACATCGCACAGAGCGACGTCGTGCTCGACGGACATGCCGTCGAGGCGCGCGTGTACGCCGAGAGTCCCGAGCGGGGCTTCCTGCCGGCGACCGGCGCGGTGGTGCGCTGGCTGCCCGCCCCGGGCGTGCGCACCGACGCGGCGGTCGAGACCGGATCGCACGTCACCACCGACTACGACCCCATGATCGCGAAGGTGATCGCCCACGCACCCACCCGGGCCGCCGCGCTCGCCGCGCTCGACCGCGGTCTGCGCGACACCGTGTTGCTGGGCCTCGAGACGAACATCGGATTCCTGCGCGACCTGATCGCGCTGCCGGCGGTCGTCGCCGGCGACCTCGACACCGGCATCATCGAGCGGATGCCGCCTCCCGTCCCGCGTGCGCCGACCGAGGCCGCCCTGCGGGTCGCGGCCGCCGCAGCCCCCGCGCCCGGCGCGACGGAGCCCGCGTTCGCCTCGCCGCTCTGGCGGGCGGGAAGCGGGTGGCGCGCCTCGGCGCCCGCTGTCGTCGCCGAGCGGGCGTTCGCGACGGCGGACGGCGACGTCGTCGCGGTGCGCCCCGCTCCCGTGACCGGCGAGAGCGCGCGGGATGCGGACGGCACCGTGTGGGTGCACACCGCCGACGGCACCTGGGCGCTCACCCCGCTCAGCCGTCGCGCCGCCGACGAGCGGCGGCGGGCGCGGCGTAAGCGGGGGGATGCGGCATCCGACCCCCGGCTCGCCGCGCCCATGCCGGGCACGGTCGTCGCCGTGCACCACGCCAACGGCGATGCGGTCACCGCCGGCACCCGCATCGTCACGATCGAGGCCATGAAGATGGAGCACCCCCTCACCGCGCCCCACGACGGCACGGTGCACCTCGACGCCGCCGTCGGCGACCAGGTGAGACTGGGGCAGGTGCTCGCCCGCGTCGACCCCCACCCGGAAGGAACACCATGACGCTCACGCACGACTACGACCTCACCGACGACGAGCGCGAGCTCGCCGCGATGGTGCGCGCGTTCGCCGACGAGGTGGTGGCGCCGCGCGCGTACGAGGCCGACCGCACCCACACGCTGCCGCTCGACATCGTCGCGCAGATGGGGGAGATCGGTCTGTTCGGACTGCCTTTCCCCGAGGAGGTCGGTGGCCAAGGCGGCGACTACATGGCCCTGTGTCTCGCGATCGAGGCGCTCGGACGCGTCGACCAGTCGATCGCGATCACCCTCGAGGCCGGCATCGGGCTGGGCGCCATGCCCGTCTTCCGCCACGGCAGCGACGCCCAGCGTGAGAGGTGGCTCCCCGACCTCGTCGCGGGGCGAGCGCTCGCCGGTTTCGGTCTCACGGAGCCCGAGGCGGGATCGGATGCAGGCGCCACCCGCACGACCGCGAGGCTCGACGGCGACGAATGGGTGATCAACGGGGCGAAGCAGTTCATCACGAACTCCGGCACCGCCATCACCCGCTTCGTGACGGTGACCGCCGTCACCGGCGACCGCGGCGGACGCCCCGAGATCTCGACCATCATCGTGCCCAACGGCACCCCCGGGTTCACCGTCGAGCCCGCCTACGACAAGGTCGGCTGGCACGCCTCCGACACGCACCCGCTCACCTTCGTCGACGCCCGGGTGCCGGCGGAGAACCTCCTCGGCGAACGGGGTCGCGGCTACGCGAACTTCCTCGCGGCGCTCGACGAGGGGCGCATCGCCATCGCCGCGCTCGCGACCGGTGCCGCAGAAGGATGCCTCGAGGCATCCGTCGACTACGCCAAGTCGCGCACCGTGTTCGGGTCGGCGCTCGCCGGCAGGCAGGGCATCCAGTTCCTCATCGCCCGCATGCAGGCGCGCGTGCACACCGCCCGCCTCGCCTGGCACTACGCCGCCCGGCTGCGCGACGGCGGCCGGCCGTTCAAGACCGAGGCGGCGCTCGCCAAGCTCGTCGCCAGCGAGGCAGCGATGGACAACGCGCGCGATGCGACCCAGGTGTTCGGCGGGAACGGGTTCATGAACGAGTACCCGGTCGCCCGGCACTACCGCGACGCGAAGATCCTCGAGATCGGCGAGGGCACCACCGAGGTGCAGCTGCTGCTGATCTCCCGGTCGCTCGGCCTCGAGGAGCCCGCCCGTGTCTGAGCCTGTCGACCCGCGCGAACCCATCGAGCAGCGCGGACTCTACTTCGAGGAGTTCGAGGTCGGCGCGCGCTACCGTCACCGGCCAGGGCGCACGGCGACCGAGGCCGACAACGTGCTGTTCACGACCCTCACCATGAACCCGCAGGCCCTGCACCTCGACGCCGCGTACGCCGCCACCCAGCCGTTCGGACGGCCCCTCATCAACTCGCTGTGGACCCTCGCGACCATGGTCGGCCTCTCGGTCGCGCAGCTCACGCAGGGCACGCTCGTCGCCCAGGTCGGCCTCGACGACATCTCCTTCCCCGCGCCGCTGTTCGCCGGTGACACCCTCATCGTCGAATCCGAGGTGCTCGCCGCGCGCATCTCCGGATCGCGCCCGGGCCAGGGGGTTGTGACCCTGCGCCACACGGGCCGCAATCAGGACGGAGTCGTGGTGGCCGCGGCATCCCGGATCGTGCTCGTCTGGTGTCGAGACCGGGGCGAGTCATGAGCGTCGAGCTGCCGGGGCCCGCGCTGCTGTTCTGCCCCGCCGACCGACCCGACCGGTTCGCCAAGGCCGCAGAGCGCGCCGATGGCGTCATCCTCGACCTCGAGGACGCCGTCGCCGCCGCCGACAGACCCGCGGCCCGGGCGGCCCTCGCGGCTGCAGATCTCGACCCCGACCGCACCATCGTGCGCGTCAATCCGGTCGGAACCGCTGACCACGTCGCCGACCTCGTGGCGCTCGCGACGACGCCGTTTCGCACCCTGATGGTCGCGAAGGCGGCGTCTGCGGCAGCGCTCGCGACGATCGACATCCGCTACCGCCTCATCCCGCTCTGCGAGACGGCGCGCGGCGTCATCGAGGCCGAATCCCTCGCCACCCTCCCCACGGTGATCGGTCTGATGTGGGGCGCCGAGGACCTCGTCGCCTCGCTCGGCGGCACCTCCAGCCGCGCCCGGGACGGTCGCTACCGCGACGTCGCCCGCCATTCCCGATCGCGCGTGCTGCTCGCCGCGGGGGCGTACGGGCTCGCCGCGGTCGACGCCGTGCACATCGACATCGACGACGAGCGGGGGCTGGCCGAGGAGGCACGGGATGCCGCAGCATCCGGGTTCCACGCGACCGCATGCATCCACCCCGCCCAGGTCGCCGTCGTCCGCGCGGCCTACGCGCCGACCGTGGAGGAGGTCGCGCGTGCCCGGGCGGTGCTCGCCGCCGCCGAGGATTGGGCCGGGGTGTTCGCGTTCGACGGCGCGATGGTCGACGAGCCGCTGTTGCGGCACGCCCGCGCGGTGGTCGCCCGCGCCGGCGGGTGAGGGGCCGGCCGGCGGCTGTCAACCCTGTGCGCAGCGGGAGTGGCACGCGACATGATCGGTTCGGCATCGCGTGGGCGCTGCCGAGAGGAGAAGTGTCATGGGAGTTGGTGGAGGCATCGCCCTCATCGTCATCGGTGCGATTCTCGCGTTCGCGCTGAACATCCCGGTCGGCGGGTTCGTGAACCTGTCGCTCATCGGCTACATCCTGATCGCCGCGGGCGTCGTGGTGTTCATCATCGGTCTGGTCTCGATATCGAGGCGTCGTCAAACCTCGACCGTCACCCGCACGGAGGTCGATCCGGCGAGCGGTGAGCGGACCACCCGTTCGACCACGGAATCCACGAACGACACCCTCTGACGTGCGCGGCGTCGGGGCGTCGCATTCACGACGCCCCGACCCGCCCTCAGCGCAGGCGCAGGTCGAGTCGCCGCAGCAGCTGGGCGTTGGCGGCGACCACGATCGTCGACAGCGACATGAGCACGGCACCCACCGCCATCGGCAGCACGAAGCCGATCGGGGCGAGCACGCCAGCCGCGAGCGGTACGGAGACCAGGTTGTAACCCGCCGCCCACCACAGGTTCTGCACCATCTTGCGGTAGCTGGCCCGTGACAGGTCGATGACCGAGACGACGGCGCGCGGGTCGGACCCCGCCAGCACGACCCCGGCCGAGGCGATCGCGACGTCGGTGCCGGCGCCGATCGCGATGCCGACGTCGGCTCCCGCGAGCGCGGGTGCGTCGTTCACGCCGTCGCCGACCATCGCGACGCGGTGACCGTCGGCGCGAAGCCGCGCGACCTCGGCGGCCTTGTCCTCGGGGCGCACTCCGGCGATCCAGCGTGTGATGCCGACCTCGGCAGCCACGCGCGCCGCCACCGGTTCGGCGTCTCCGGTCAGCATCACGACGTCGACGCCGCGTTCCCGCAGCGCGGCGACCGCCTGCCGCGAGGTCGGGCGCACCGCGTCGTCGAGCGCGATCGCGCCGATCGTGCTGCCGTCGACGACGACGTGCAGCACCGTCGACCCGGTGGTGCTCCACGCCTGCGCCGCCGCAACGGGCGCGAGTCCGGCGGCGGCGAGCAGGGCCGGGCCGCCGACCGAGACGCGGTGTCCCTCGACGCGGGCGACGACCCCGACGCCGGGGGTCGTGACGATGTCGTGGGCCTCCGGCAGTCGGATGCCGCGACCCTCCGCCGCAGCCACGATCGCCCGGGCGAGGGGATGCTCCGACTCGCTCTCGGCAGCGGCGGCGAGGCGCAGCATCCGGTTCTCGTCCGTGGAGTCGAGCGCGGTCACCTCGGGAGTGCCCGCCGTGAGGGTCCCGGTCTTGTCGAACACGACGACGTCGACCGTGCGCATGCTCTCGAGCGCGAGGCGATCGGTCACGAGGATGCCGGCGCGGGCTGCGAGGCCGGTCGCGATGGAGACGACGAGCGGGATCGCGAGACCCAGTGCGTGCGGGCACGCGATGACGAGAACGGTGATGGCGCGCACGACGGCGTCATCAGGCAGGCCGACCGCCGTCCAGACGACGGCCGTCACCACGGCGGCCGTCAGCGCGAACCAGAACAGCCACGCCGCGGCACGATCGGCGATGCGCTGTGCGCGGGTCGTGGTGCGCTGCGCCTCGGCGACGAGCCGCGCGATGCCGGCGAGAGCCGTGTCGTCGCCGACCGCGGTCACCTCGACACGCAGGCCCGAGTCGGTCGCGACCGTGCCGGCGACGACGGCATCGCCAGTCGAGCGCGTGACCGGGCGCGACTCGCCGGTGATCATCGACTCGTCGATCGCCGCCGTTCCCGACACCACGCGCCCATCGGCGGGAACGCGTCCGCCCGGGCGCACGACGACCACATCGCCGACCCGCAGCGTCGCCGGGTCGACCGACTCGGTGCCCTGGGCGGTGACACGCTCGGCCCGATCGGGGAGCAGAGCGGCGAGCGCGTCGAGCGCGGACGACGTCTGCGCGACGGCCCGCATCTCGATCCAGTGCCCGAGCAGCATCACGACGACGAGAAGCGCGAGCTCCCACCAGAAGTCGAGCTGGTGGTCGAGCAGCCCGAGGGAGGCCCCCCACGATGCGACGAACCCGACCGTGATCGCGAGGGCGATGAGCAGCATCATCCCGGGCCGCCGCGCCCGCAGCTCGGCGACGCCGCCGACCAGGAACGGACGCCCGCCCCAGACGTACATCACCGTGCCGAGCACCGGCGACACCCACGACAGAACGGATGCCGCGGGCACCTCGTAGCCGACGAGCATCGCGAACATCGGCGAGAAGGCGACGACGGGCGCGGCGATCACGAGCATGATCCAGAACAGGCGACGGAACTGGCCGACGTGCGCGGAGTGATCGTGGCCGGAGTGGTCGTGGCCGGAGTGGTCGTTCCCCGCGTGGTCGTGTCCCGTGTGGTCGTGCGCCGAGTGATTGTGGTCGGCGCGGTCAGTGTGGTCGCTGGCGACGGTGGCGTCGCCGTGGTCGCTGTGGTCGTGCACGGAGTGACTCGCGTGGTCGTCGTGCGCGTCGTGCCCGCCGTCGTCTTCGCACCCCGCATGGTCATGCCGTTCGTGGGCGTCAGCGGGTGCCGGCGCTGCGTAGCGCGGCGCGTCGGGGGAGTGCGGGTGCACCTGAGGGTGCGGATGCACGTGGTCGTCCGTCTGATCGGGGCTGTTCGTGGTCACAGATCCTGTATACCCCTGAGGGGTATGTCGGCGCAACCGGCCGACCACAGCGCGGTCGCGTTCCGCGCCGCGTGTGGCCGTCGCGCGACGGGTCTGCCAGGATCGCCCCGTGAGCATCGACGCTTCGGCCCCCCTGTCCGGCACCGCGCTGACCCTTCGTGGCGGCGGATACCTCGCCGAGTTGAGCACGGTCGGCGCGACGGTGCGCGTCCTCCGCTTCGGTGACCGCGACCTGATCGTCCCGTTCGCCCGCGACGAGGTGCGCCCCGCGTTCCGGGGCGCGACGCTCGCGCCGTGGCCGAACCGCATCGTCGACGGCGAGTATCGCTTCGCAGGGGAGACGCATCGCGTCGCCCTCACCGAGCCGGAGCGAGGCCACGCCCTGCACGGACTCGTCGGCTGGTACGACTTCGCCGTCGTGGCCCACACGCCCGAGCGCGCCCTCCTGACGACGACGATCGCGGCGCAGTCCGGATACCCCTGGCGGGTTCGCGTCGACGTCGATTACCGACTCGACGGCTCCGGGCTCACCCAGACGGTCACCGCCGTCAATCTGTCCGGCACTCCGGCGCCGTTCGGCACGGGACCGCACCCTTACCTCCTTCCGGCGACGGGCTCCGTCAACGAGGCGCTCCTGCACCTCCCCGCCTCCCGCGTGCTCGAGGTCACCCGGCGGCGCCTGAAGCCGCTCGACCTCGCCGAGGTCGCCGTCGACGCCGCTCGCTTCGACTTCCGCGAACCGCGGGTGATCGGAGAGGTCTGCATCGACCACGCGTTCACCGATCTCGCGCGTGACGGCGCGGGTGTGGCATCCGTGACAGTGACGGATGCCGCGGCCCGAGGCGCGCGCATCACCTTCGACGCCGGGTCGCCGTGGGTGCAGATCTGCACCGCCGACCAGCCCGGCGGCCCGGGAAGCCCCGGACACCGCATCGGCGTCGCCGTCGAGCCGATGACGTGCGCGCCGGACGCCTTCAACGCGGAGCGGTACCCGTTCGACACCGGGGTGCGGTCGATATCGCCGGGGGAGGCGGCATCCGTCACGTGGACGCTGTCGGCAGTGGGAGACTGACTCCACCGCGGCGCCGCCGCGTGCGAACGGAGAGCGCATGACAGACCGCACCGACACGAGCAGGCTCGATCCGGAAGACGCCCAGGAGGGACCCATCGGCACCACGGGGGACCGCGCGCTCGCGGTCGCGGACTTCTCCACCGAGGACGCCGGGTATCACAAGACCCTGCGACCGAGGCAGATCCAGATGATCGCCATCGGTGGTGCGATCGGCACCGGCCTCTTCATGGGGGCCGGCGGACGTCTCGCCTCGAGCGGACCCTCTCTCGTGCTGGTCTACGCGATCTGCGGCTTCTTCGCGTTCCTGATCCTCCGGGCCCTCGGCGAGCTCGTGCTGCACCGCCCGTCGTCGGGGTCGTTCGTCTCGTACGCGCGCGAGTTCTACGGCGAGAAGCTCGCCTTCGTCTCGGGGTGGCTGTACTTCCTCAACTGGGCGATGACCTCGATCGTCGACGTCACGGCAGCAGCTCTGTACGTCAAGTTCTGGGCGCAGTACTGGGAGCCGCTTCAGCAGGTGCCGCAGTGGCTGATCGCCCTGCTCGCCCTCGTCGTGGTGCTGTCGGTCAACCTCGTGAGCGTGCGGCTGTTCGGCGAGATGGAGTTCTGGTTCGCCCTCATCAAGGTGAGCGCGCTCGTGGTCTTCCTTGTCGTCGGCGTCTGCTTCATCGTGTTCGGCGGGCGCACCGACATCGGTGCGACGGGCTTCTCGGTCATCGCCGAGAACGGGGGCGTGTTCCCCCTCGGCGCCGTCGCGCCTCTCCTCGCGATCTCGGGGGTCGTGTTCGCCTACGCGGCGATCGAGCTCGTCGGCACCGCGGCGGGTGAGACGGCCGAGCCGGAGAAGGTCATGCCGAAGGCGATCAACACCGTCGTCTTCCGCATCGCGATCTTCTATGTCGGCTCGGTGCTGCTGCTCTCGCTGCTGCTGCCGTTCACCACGTACGAGGCCGGAGAGTCTCCGTTCGTCACGTTCTTCTCCCACATCGGATCCCCGCAGGCGGGCGCCGTCGCCGGGTCGGTGATGAACTTCGTCGTGCTCACGGCGGCGCTCTCGAGCCTCAACGCCGGGCTGTACTCGACGGGTCGCATCCTGCGTTCGATGTCCGTCAACGGCTCCGCCCCGCGGTTCACCGCCAAGATGAGCCGTCACGGCGTGCCGTTCGGCGGCATCCTGCTCACCGCCACCATCACACTCTGCGGTGTCGGCATCAACGCGCTGTGGCCTTCCGAGGCCTTCGAGATCGTGCTGGAGATCTCCGCCCTCGGCATCATCGGCGGCTGGGCGACGATCATCCTCTGCCAGCTCAAGCTGCGGACGTGGGCGAAGCGCGGCATCCTGAAAGAGCCCTCGTTCCGCCTGTTCGGCGCGCCGTACACCTCGTACCTCACGCTCGCCTTCCTGCTGTTCGTGCTCGTCACGATGGGCTTCTCGGAGACCGGGCGCTGGGTGCTCGCCTCGCTCATCGTGCTCATCCCCGCGCTCGTGATCGGCTGGTTCGCCGCCCGCAAGGGCATCTACGCCGCGGCGGCCGCACGCGAGGGCTACACCGGCACGCACCCCGTCGTCGCCGGACCGCCCCGACCCGAGGAGGACGCATGACCGCCCCCGCTCCGTACCTTCACTTCGACGGCGAGGCCCGTGCCGCGCTGGACTTCTATGCGGCCGCGTTCGGAGGTGAGGTCGAGGCCTACACGTTCGCCCAGTTCTCGCGCACGGACGGGCCGGGCGAGGCGATCGCGCACGGCATCCTGCGTGGACCGGTCGAGCTGTTCGCCGCCGACATCGCCCCGGGGGAGGAGACCACGCACGTGCGAGGCGTGCTGTTCTCGCTGCTCGGCTACGCCGACGCCGACACCCTGACCCGGTGGTTCCAGGCGCTCGCCGATGGCGGCACGATCGTCGACGACCTGCAGGTGCGCCCGTGGGGCGCCCACGACGGTCAGGTCACCGACCGTTTCGGCCTCACCTGGCTCATCGGCTGGGAGGACTGAGCCGGGCCGAGCCCCGGGGGCATGGCGCCGGGCGGGGTGATCCGTCGCCGTGACTCACACCGTGACTCAGACCCCCGGGGGTCGCCGACCTGCCTAACGTCGGAACTTCTGCCCGACCCGCCGGTGCTGGGTCCGAACTCCCGGCGTGTCGGCGAGAACATCCGACGGTGCGCTCAGCCCGGGTCGGGCAGGGGCAGCCTGGCCCCGGGCAAGGGGCACGCGGCACGGGGCACGGGCGGGCCCCATCCCAGGTCAGGGCCGCGCGGCGCCCGCCCGCGCACAACCCGTCCGCTCAGCGGGCGCGCACGCGCACGAGGTCGTCGCCGAGGTTCTCGGCGAGCCACGTGAGCCAGGGTGCGACCGCGCGCCAGTGCGCCGAGATCTCGTCGTATGCGACGGGTGTGAACCACCAGTCCTCGACGGATTCCCGCAGCCCGACGGCGAGGTGCTTGAGCCGCAGCAAGTCGATGCGCGGGTGGTCGACCGGGTAGCCGCGCGGTGCGGTGCGCAGCGCGTCATCCGTCATCAGGGTGAACCCCGCTTGCGTGAGGCCGGCGAGCACCGGCTCGAGACGGGCGAAGGATGCCTCGTCGGCGACGATCTCCCGGAAGCGGGCGAGTGCGGGCGGCGGAACGTCGTAGACCCCGCCGCCGACGAGCAGTCCCTCGGCGGACAGCTGCAGGTAGAACGCGACCGGAGGCGTCGAGGACACCATGCCGATGTGCGTCTTGTAGGGCGTCTTGTCGGCGCTGAAGCGCACGTCCCGGTAGGGACGGAAGATCTTGAGCCCGCCGAACTCGGGTTCGAGCTCGCCCGCGAGCAGCTCGAACGGGGTGCGCACGTTCTCGTCGTAGCGGTGCTTGTTCGCCAGCCACCACTCGCGCGTGTTGTTCTCGGCGAGCTCGCCGAAGAACGCGATCGCGTCGGGGCTGAGGCCCGTGAAGCTCATGATGCTGCGGATTCCGCGGTGCGCTGCACGAGCGACGACCACCAGATCAGCAGGCCGCCTCCGGCGATGCCGAATACGAGCCAGGTGATCATTCCGCCGACGGCGCCGGTGATGAAGAATCCGGCGCTGAACGCGGCGATCCAGGCGACGGTGAGCACGACGGAGCCGACGACCAGCAGAATCACCGCGGCCCACGGGTGGGCGCGGAACACGCGGAAGCCGTGCCAGGGCCGCTGGCCGGCGGCTGCCGCGGCCACGAGGCATCCGGCCGCTGTCAGCACGAGCGGAACGAGGATCGAGACGGCGCCGGCGACGACCAGCAGGATGATGACGAGCAGCGACATCCACCCGAAGGCTGCGACGCGCGGCCCACCGGGCGCACGGGTCGCGAATGCCCACGCCGCCCAGCCGAGCAGCCACACCTCGACCACGACGATCACGATCGACACGACGCCGATGATCGAGAGCGCCGTCGTGTCGGTGCTGCCGACGGCAGGCAGAGCCGTCAACCCCTGCGCGACCGCGCCGAGCACGATGACGATCGCGAGGGCGATGCCCGAGCGCACGCGGCTCATTTGCCGGCCGCCTTGTCGAGCACGGGCTGCAGGTCACCGTCGTAGAGGGTCGTGTCGCCGACCTTCACGATGAGGGTCGTCTTCGCGGACGCGGGGGAGCTCACGGTGATCGTCTCTTTCGTCAGGGTCTCGCCGGTGCAGCTGACGCCGCCGTCGGTGGCTCGGGTGCACACAGGCGCGGTCAGTATCTCGATTTTCGCCGATTGCAGCACGTCGATCCCCGCGTACCTCACCTCTTCGAGGTGGGTGCCGCCCACGGGGGCGATGGCCTGCACCTGGGTGCAGGCGGTGAGGGATGCCGCGGCCACGACGAGCGCGGCCAGCGCCCAGGTGCGTCTCACGATGCCGCCTTCTGCTCGTGGGCCAGGATGCGTGCGCGCTCGGTCATGCGCTGGGCCTCGAGCGCGGCGTCCGTGATCTTCTCGAGGTCGAACGGGGCCGGGAGCAGCAGCTCGGTGTTGCGGTCGAGGGCGGAGCCGCGACGCATCGCCGGGGATTCGGCCCAGTCGTTGGCCGCGAACTCGCGGGCGCGAGCGGCGAGGTCGCGGGACGCGCCGGTGCCGGCGGGGGCGGCCGCCGAGGCGTGGTCGAGCACGGTGGTGAAGATCGAGAGGGTGCCGTCGCGGTTGTCGACGATCTCGAGCACCTGCTGCTGCTGCGGGAAGTCGATGCACGAGGCGGTCGTGATCTCCCAGAAGCCGCCGCCATTCGCACCGGGGTGGGCGAGGATCTGGTTGAGGTGCGTGTGGCCGTTGAGCCAGGCGATCGCGACGGGGTAGGCCAGGAGCAGGTCGATGACGTCTTCGGCATGGTGCAGCACCGTGGTGTCGCCGGGGCGCTGGGCGTCATTCTCGAGGGTGAGGCTGTTGTGGTGGCTGAGCACCACGACGAGCATGCCCTCGGTGGTCGCCTGCTGCAGCTGAGCCTTCAGCCACTGGAACTGCACGTCGGGGAGGGCCCCGTCGGGGCCGGCCACGGCGTTGCAGGTGTCGAGGCCGATCGCGCGCACGAACGGGGACAGCTGCGCCGTCCACCAGGTCTCGCCCGAGTCGAGGTTGTGCTGGGTGAAGCCGTGGCCGATGGGTCCGGGCTGGGTCTCGGTCGTGAAGTGCTCGGCCATGAAGTCGCGCTGCGCGAACAGGTAGCGGTCGGGGTTCGCGGTGACCTCTCTGAAGCCGGGGCGTCCGAGCCAGAGGCCGAACGCGTCGAGCAGCTGCGTGACGGCGCTGCCGCTGGCGGCGTAGCCCGCGAGCGCCATCGATGCCGTCGCTTCGAGTGTGTACGCCTTGCGGCCGCCGACGGCGAGGGCGTGCAGCGTGGGGCTGAGGTTGAACGTGCCGAGCAGCAGGGTGTCGTGGTTGCCGTAGACGGCGTACCAGGGTGCGGGGAGGCCGGGGGAGGTCGCCGGGTGGCTGATGGCGTCGTCGAGCAGGGTGGGGAG
>NZ_SCOB01000024.1:0-31472 GCF_005503465.1 Microbacterium sp. 4NA327F11
CGCACGAGGCGATCGCCTGGAACCGGCCCGCCGACGTCCACCTCGGGCTCGCAAGCCCGACCATCCCCAACTTCGAAATCGAAGAAACCCTGCCAACTTCTTGACGCGGGACAGGACACACCGTCGTCACACACGGCTGGTAACGTGCGGCCACCGAGGGATTCACCGTTAGCCGAGGGGAGCACTGTGTCGACCGAATTTCAGGTCGATGCGACGACGGAGTCGCTATCGGACACGAACGAACCGTCTGCAGCTTTCGAGCACATCTCATCGGACGGACCTCCCGCACGTGGGAGCATGACTGCGCCCGCTACCGGAGTTGCCCCGTTCGAGCGGAGTTGGCGATCTGCCTATCAACGCAGATTGTGGATCAGCGACTCGATTGTTCTTGTGTGGGTGGTATTCGGTACTCAGATCGCATGGTTCGGTCTGGGAAACGAGCAGCTCGCAATCAGCCAGGACGACCGATTCTCCGCGGTGTCATACTGGCTCTTCTCCTTCGGCCTGATTCTGCTCTGGCTGGGCGCTCTGTCCTGGAGCGATTCACGCAGTTATCGCGTCATCGGCGCGGGCCCGACCGAGTACCTTCGCGTGGCCGACGCGAGCCTGCGGCTGTTCGGTGCGATCGCGATCGTCGCGTTCATCGCAAAAGTGGATGTCGCGAGAGGCTTCCTGCTCATCAGTCTGCCGTTGGGCGTGCTGGTGCTCATCGCAACCCGCTGGTTGTGGCGGCAATGGCTCATCGCGATGAGGCAGGGCGGCACGTATTCGGCCCGCGTGCTGCTCGTCGGCTCGCCGGCGTCCGTCGCGCAGATCGCACGCGAACTCGGTCGAAATGTCAGCGCAGGCTATCTGGTCGTGGGTGCGTGTACTCCGAGCGGGAAGGTCGGCGACACGGTGCCCGGCACCGACATCCCGATGATGGGAAGCGTCAACGCGATCGAGCGTGCGATGCAGTTGACCAACGCCGACACGGTTGCAGTGACGAGCACCGATGAGTTGCCGCCCGACAAGGTGAAGCAGATCTCGTGGTCCCTAGAGGCAGGTCGGCAACATCTTGTCCTCGCGCCCAGCATCGTCGACATCGCTGGACCGCGCCTTCATACGCGGCCTGTCGCCGGGCTCCCGCTGATCCACGTGGAAACGCCGCGCTTCTCACTTGGCCAGAAGTTCATCAAGCGCACGTTTGACGTCGTTGTCGCGGCGATCCTTGTGGTTTTGATGTCGCCTGTGCTGATCACAGTTGCGATAGCAGTCTCGTGGACGAGCATCGGACCGCTCCTCTATAAGCAGGAGCGAATTGGGCAGCACGGCAATCCGTTCAGGATGCTCAAGTTCCGTTCCATGCGAGTGGGCGCCGACAAGGAACTCAAAGCTCTCCTCGAATCTCAGGGCACAAGCGAGACGCCCCTTTTCAAGATCAAGGATGACCCACGCATCACGCCGGTCGGAAAGTTCATCCGAAAGTACTCTCTCGACGAGTTGCCCCAGCTATTCAACGTGCTCGGAGGCACGATGAGCTTGGTGGGACCTCGCCCGCAGATCGCAGCCGAGGTTGCTCTCTACACCGATGCAGCCCGCAGGCGCCTGCTCGCTCGGCCCGGTCTCACAGGTCTATGGCAGGTAAGCGGACGGTCAAGTCTTGACTGGGAGGATGCGGTGCGCCTCGACCTCTACTACGTCGAGAACTGGTCCCTCGTCGGTGACCTGGCGATCCTCATGAAGACCGCAAAGGCAGTCATCGCGCCTGGCAGCTCCGCTCACTAGCGACCGCTTTCGAACGGACATTCGTCCCGTTGCCGGAAAGGTGTCTGTCAGCCCCGGCCAACCGTCACGTCGGCGATGATCGTTGGCTCCCCTGCTGGTCATGTTCAGGCCTCCGGAGACGATTTGCCACAACCGACCCGCGGCAGCCACGTCGACACAGGGCGAGTGAGCCGGCATCGTGACCGAGCCCGCGCAAACGATCGCCCGGACGGAGCACGCGGAACGAGCCCGAGTCAGGCGAATACGCCGACAGAGGGTTCCTTCGACGGCTGCACGCTCCAATCCACCCGCTCACCGCGGGAAGGGTGTCTCCCGTCGACGACCCCGAGATCGACACGAAGGCCGTATCAAATTAGGTACCGACTCAAGCTGCGACGGTGAATCAGAGCGCCGTGACTAATGATCTGCCCCACGGGCAGCGCCCCAACGTCGCTGCGGCTACGGCCGCCCCATCCCGTAGTACGTCCATCCCGCCGCGCGCCAGGCCGCGGCATCCAGGCAGTTGCGGCCGTCGATGATGATGCGGCCCTCGGTGAGAGTCGACACGTGCTCGGGGGCCATCTGCCGGCGATATTCATCCCACTCGGTGACGACGATCACCACGTCGGCGTCACGCAACGCCTCGTCCCGGTCAGCGAGGTAGGTCAGCTGCGGATGGATGCGGCGCGCGTTCGCGATCGCCTCAGGATCGGTGACCCGCACCGAGGCCCCCAGCCCGTGCAGGCGTACCGCCACGTCGAGGGCCGGCGAATCGCGGATGTCGTCGGAGTGCGGCTTGAACGCGGCCCCCAGCACGGCGATCTTGCGTTCGAAGGCCTCTCCCCCGAGCGCATCGACGGCCAGTTGCACGGCCCGATCGCGACGACGAAGGTTGATCGCGTCGATCTCACGCAGGAAGGCGACAGACTCACCCTTGCCGAGCTCTTCGGCGCGCGCCGAGAAGGCACGGATGTCCTTGGGTAGGCATCCCCCGCCGAACCCGATGCCGGCTCCCAAGAAGCGGCGCCCGATGCGAGCGTCGTGTCCGATCGCATCTGCGAGCTGAGTGACGTCGGCGCCCGTTACCTCGGCGATCTCGGCCATGGCGTTGATGAAGCTGATCTTGGTTGCGAGGAAGGCGTTCGCCGCGACCTTCACCAGCTCCGCTGTCGCGTAGTCGGTAACGATGAAAGGCGTGCCCTTCGCGACCGAGGGGTGATAGACCTCACGAAGAATGGATGCCGCGCGCTCCCCCTCTGCACCAGCGGGGACCCCCGCCACGAGCCTGTCGGGATCGATCGTGTCTTGCACTGCCCAGCCCTCACGAAGGAATTCCGGGTTCCAGACGAGGGTCGCGCCGGTCGCTTCGACGCGAGGCGCAAGCCCCGCGGCCGTGCCGACGGGCACAGTCGACTTGCCCGCCACGATGTCGCCCTCGGAGAGGTAGGGCAGCAGCCCATCGAACGCGGCATTGACGTATGTCAGGTCAGCGGCGTATCCGTCCTTCTGCTGGGGGGTGCCTACGCCTACGAAATGCACCGCCGCACCCCGCGCGGCCGACATGTCGGTCGTGAACCTGAGGCGACCGGATGCCACGCCTTCGGCGAGGATCTCGGGCAGCCCGGGTTCGAAGAAGGGCGCCTCGCCCTTCGTCAGCGCATCGATCTTGCGCTGGTCGATGTCGATGCCGACCACCTCATGGCCGATCGACGCCATCGCGGCCGCATGCACGGCCCCGAGGTAGCCGCAACCGATGACAGAAAGCTTCATGGATCTCCCTAAAGATCAATCCGGCGACTCGGGACGATTCTGCCGACATTGTCGTTCCTAGCAGAGACACGTATCCGGACTGTAACGGCGACGGCCCCATCACTCCGCTTCGGCGGGACTTATGCGCTGACCCCCGACCCGCACGGTGAGCAGCGAGTCTGTGCACAACCTGGGATGAAAACGCGCACACCCCGTTCTCCAAAACGCGCACGACGGTACACCGGCGGGGAAGACAGAAGGTCATCCAATCATCGACAGCTTCGGCGAGAGGTGCACGCCGGATGTGCACTGGGACCGACGAGCAGCAAATACGTCCCCACCTAGACTGGCAAATTCCGCAGGTGCGTCGCCGGTACCCCGCCAACAGCAGTATGGGCGGGGACATCTCGGTTCACCACGGCGCCAGCGGCCACGATAGCCCCCTCACCTATAGTTACTCCAGCGAGGATCACCGCGCCGGAACCAATCCAGACGCCATCCCTTACGGCGATCGGTTCTGTGTGCCCCTTTCCCGCCCGCACACGTGGGTTGGAATAGTCGTGCGTGCTCGTGGTGAACGTCACTCCAATGCCGACTCCGACCCTTTCCCCGATTGACAGACCGGAGCGGTTGTCGAGCACGCAGCCGTAATTGATAGTGCTGTAGGCCCCGATTTCGAGTTCAGATGAACGAATTATTACCTGGGGGCCGATACGCGAAAATCGGCTGACTTTGGCACCCAGTGCGCGAAGCAACAGCGTGCGTAGCCTGAAGTCCAGAAGGAAGGTCCTGGCGAAGGCGTTGTAGATGAGCACTGCTCTCTCCTAACGATTCTTGATTGCAGTGAGAAGTGCCTGGAGATCACTCAAACGCGGCAGACATAGCTTGCGCACGCTCATCCCGAATCGCACATGGGCAAAATAGACGTTCATCCCCGAGGCGACGACGTTGCCCGCCAAGGTGGCGGCAGCTGCACCCATCGCGCCTAGCGTCGGAGTCAGGAGAAAGACCAATATTACGTTGACGATCGCTGCGACCAAGATCGACGTGCTGCGGAAAATCGGATATCCGCGTGCTGAGGTAGCCGTCCCGGCGACCGAGCCGGGAGCGCCAGCGATGTTAGCGAGCAGGAGCAGGAGCACCGCGGGAATCGCTGGCAGGAACGCACTCCCGAAAAGCAGCGAGATCCACAAATAGATTGGAGCTGCGATGGTGATACTCGAAACGAGCGTGACCATGACCGAGAGCCGACTTCCGAGATACATGCGCTCATCATTACGCTCGCGTGCATCAGCGGCGAAGAGCACCTGGCCCAACGCGCTCTGAGTTATTAAAACGAGATCGGTGAGGTTGACCGCGACCGCGTAAAGCCCCAGTTCATACACACCGGCAAGAGGAGTCATGACCGCTTGATCGAGACGCGATAGCAGAATTCCCGACAACGAGCCGATCCAGACTCCGAGCCCGTAACGGAGAAGTCGCGGCCGACCCCTCCGCCTCGGCACAAAGTTGGCATCTCCCGATCGAAGGAGAGCGAGATAAGCGAGCCCTCCAAGAACCGGTGTCCAGGCCAGAGTCATCACCGCCGTGATCGGAGTGAGCAATCCCATCCAGAGAAGAACAATCAGAGGAACAATTCGAAACGTCGCGGTTACATACTTCTCAGCATTAATGACGCCCCATCTGTGGGAGGCTTGTGCGGCACCTCGAAAGGCTCCGATAACAAGCGTCGGGGCGATGGCGAACCCTGCTAATCTGATCACCACCGTAAGTTCGGTGTCTCCGCCTGCTACCCAGGGGGCGGCCAGATAGTTCACCACTGTGAGTAGTACACCGGTCGCCAACAGATAGAACGACACGCGAAGGACCACCACTCCGGGCCGGGCGAGCCGGGACGCGATGAAGTATGTCGCGGCATCGGTGAGACCAAGGGTGCCTACAGCCGAGAGAAGCAGTAGGAGCGAAGTGCCGGCTGCCACCTCACCACGACCGCTAACCCCTAGCGAGTGCGCAATGATCGGCGCGGTTGCGAACGCGGCGAGAGGCAGAGCGAGGTTGCCTACGGCGACCGTGAAGATACTTCGAGACACGGATCGATGCGACACAGGGAGACACTATCGAAGGCCCTGTTTCACGCGGGTAAACCCAGGATGGATCATCTGTGAGCCCACTATTTCGTCGGAAAGGCCGGTCCCTACCCGTCGAGCTACTCCGTTGGACACCTCTCTGCAAGTCATCGGTCGAAGAGCCGGATCTTTGGGCACATTACATCGTCGGAACTGCCCGGTATCGCCATGACGCGGGTGAGACACCGATGAGCACGGGCGCTAGCGGCGTCCGTGCGGTCACGAAAGCAGCTAGCCAGGGCACCAGAAGTGCGAGAAGGAAGTCGATCACCGAGCCGTCTGCCGGCGCGTTCAACAACCAGAGGATCGCTGCGTGGGTGAGGATCACCATCGTCCCGCAGGTGGCCAAAGCGACAATGGTCCGTCCGACGGCGATACCCAGCATCGGAATGAGCGCCTCGGCGAGGACGAGCAGCCCCGCGCAAATCAGGATAGAGACGAGCACGCTGAGCCCGGGCGTTCCGAAGTCCGCTCGTTTCATGTCTAGAGGCGCCGACCACCCGAGCGCGACGACGACCGCCGAGAGCACGAGCGCGCCGAACGCAAGCGGAACGAGGCGAGCGATCCGGTTGCGTACGCGACGAAAGGCGAATCCCGCCACCATGAAGATCAATGCGGGCACCGAGATCCCCACGCTCAGCGGGATCTCTGCAATCAGATCCGGAACGGCCGCGGCGGCGACGAGACCGCAAGCCCCGAGGCCCGCGACCAACCAGGGCCAGCGGTCCAGAGCCCGGAAGATCACGCAGGCCGCGAACAGAGCGCTCATGAACCAGAAGGCCGAGAATGGGCGTCCGATGTAATCTCCGCCCATGAGCAGGCGGAGCGGCATCGTCGGGGTCAACTGCCCCCTGAGCGCCAGCCATCCGAGGAACACTGCCCCAATGACGACCAGCCACGCGAGGTACGGCCGCCCCAGGGTGCGCCACCGGTTGCGGAACTCGGCACCCAGGGTGCGCCCGGGTGCCCACAGGTAGCCGCTGAGAAAGAAGAAGACGGGGACGTGCCAGGTGTAGAGGAGCTCTCGCGCGGTTCCGTTGCTCCACACGTGACCGGCCACGACGGCGACGATCCCCACGACACGGACGGCATCGATCGCGGCCGAACGAACCTTGAGCATGGTCGAACGATAGCGGACCGAAAGCGCGACCACGCACGCCTCGTCACTTCGGCGCACAATGGCGCCGATCGGAACCTGAGGTCGAATGTCCATTGCGAAACAACGACGGGCCTGTCGGAAGCGGGGTTTCGACGCCCAGAGCAGCCCGGTCATCTACAGACCGATCAGTGAGACAAAATTCCCCGACTGCCGACCGGTCTCCGGGCGGACGATCTCGTCGCGGGCGGCCCAGCCCAGATCCGCCGGGCAGATACTGTGCGCAAGTACGAACCCGACATCGATTACCGCTCCGGCACCGATCTTCAATCCCTGCCTCGACCTGAACAGCACCGGTGGGTTGGCTCAAATCATCACGCCGTCCTCGACCACGATGTGATCACCGGACCGAGTCGCGGCGGCCAGACGGCTCATCTCGGCCCGACCGAGCGTGACGCCCTGATACTGCTTCACGTTGTCCCCCAAGACCGTGGCCTCGTGCAGGGCGAGCCCGACAGCCCGTGCGTACGAGGGAACTCGATGCCGAGCACCACGGCGCGGGTGGAATCGATGCTTCGCCACGTCAGTAATCGCCGCGCGATCGTTCCAGCGAAGCGCCGAAGCTCCGAGGCGCATGCGAGCCAGTCTATTCAAGAGTGTTGTCGTCGAGAATTGTCTTGATCGAGACGCGTCAGTGACATGGTCGCCATTCAGGGTTGTCGCGGGCGAAGCGAGCGGGCGAACCGTAGCAGTTCTTGCGCCTTACGCGACCAGTCCTGACTCGCTGCATGTGCGACCCCGGCTAGATTGGCGGCGGCATTCGCCGCCCCCGCGGCGGCCGCGAAGGCCGAGAGGAGTGAGGTGTCGGAATCGTACGTGAAGATTCCGACGTCGGCATTCGGCGCGAGTTGAGAAGTTTGCCGAGAGACCACCACGAGGCCGGCGCTCAGATACTCATACAGCTTCATCGGACTCCGACCGGCATTGAGCGGATCCGAAGACAACGGGAGCAGTCCGATCCGAGATCGAGACAACTCGAGGGGAATCTGGGGGTAAGGAACCGGGCCGAGGATCTCGACGTTATTGGGGAATGGCCGGGGGGGCGAACCGGGGCCGACGATAGAGAAGGTCCACTCGGGGAAACCGCGGGACAGGATTTCGATCGCATTCCAGTCGAACCGCCCGTCCAAGGCGCCCACGTATGTGGCGCTCCTCCTTCGAGGCCCGTCGGCCGACGCGAAGGAAGCGTGTTCAACGCCATTCTCCATCACCATTGACGGGATCTCGAGTGGGCCAAGGCCCTCGAGGACGGTTCTCGAGGTCGCGACGACGCCGTCCACGTGTCTTAGGATCTGACGCTGCCTTCGTTCCTTCACCCCCTCCAGATAGAGATCCGTAGGCCGGTACACGAGTGTTCCGGAGACGTCGCGAAGTGTTCTCGACCACATCATCGGCTCATCGACGAAGGTGACGTCTGCTCGCTTCCAGCCGACATTCCCCAGTACGGAGCCCCACCTGGCCTGGCGCAGGTATCGAACCGGGAGAACCGTCCGTGGGATGAGGTCGATCACCCCGGATCTCGATCCATTGGCATTGGATCGATAGGCCGTCATCTGCGAGGCATCGACGCGACGAAGGAGTTGGTGCACCAGGGAGAACGAGGTCGATACGTGCAGTACCTCATGCCCTTGCACCGCCAGCTCTCGGGAGAGGTGATGGCTGCCGACGCGGAAGACACCGGACGGGTAGGTGTGGCTGACGAAGAGTACTCGGGTCATCGGATCATCGCACTGCGTCGCCGAGCGCGGACAGGTACGCGCCGTGGGTTTGCTCGGCCATAGTCCGCCACGAGAAGCTCCCAACCCGCGCCCTGCCGACGGTCGAGAGCTCCGCTCGCCTCTCGGGGTTGTCGATCACGGCCAAAATCGCCCGTGCGATGTCGGGGACGCTGAGGGGATCGAAATACTCCGCCGCATCTCCGTACACTTCGGGAAGGCAGGTCGCATCGGAGCTCACCACGGGAGTGCCCCAGAGCATGGCTTCGAGACCCGGCAGGCCGAATCCCTCCATGAGGGAGGGGAACACGTAAGCGATTGCTTGCTGATAGAGAGTGTTTCTTTCAGCGACCGATACGAACCCGGAAAAATGCACGCCTTCAGCGGCGACTGCCGCGACGTGTTCCATCGTCATCCGCGCGGCGCCGTTGATCGATCCGGCGAAGACCAGCCCTACTCCCGGTCGCTCACGACGAACGAGCTGATGGGCGTCGACCAGCCTGTTGATGTTCTTATAGGAGCTATGACTGCCGACATATAGAAGGAACTCCTGGAACGGCAGGTCGACCGGCGAGGTCTCATGAGACTCGATCTCTGCGGCCTCGTAGGTCACGACAGTGCGATCCGCGATTCCCGGCCACAGGCGAACGACCTCCTCGCGTGTGAAGCGGGTTGGGCATAGCACGACCGACGACTTGTGTGCAGCGCTACGGAAGGCGACCCTTCCCACCAACTGCTTGAACCTGAACATCAGGGGATTCTTGTCGATGTTCACGGTCTTCAACAGGGTGAGATCGTGAAAGGTGGTCACGCGTCGACCCCGGTACAGGATCGGCTGCTGAGGCATGCAGAAATGCACTAGATCGAACTTTCTGGCATTGAGGAAACGAAGAAAATTCCACTGCTCGGCAAGCGAATAATTGGCATAGTTCGCCACCGCGACGGCGAAGTTCGAGGCTCGCGGCTTCCAAAATTCTCGGTCCTTCTCCGGAACCAGAACGGTGTACTCGTTGTGGGTATCGACATCCTGAAGGTGTTCCAGGAGTCTTTGAACATAGGTCCCCGTGGACGTGTTGATGATGCGTGCGTCGATCGCGATCCGGAATCGGGGTTCCGACGTAGATCGGGAAGAAGTGTGTTCTCTCAAGTCCTTGGCTTTCGCTTCCAAAACACGGTTACCTAGTAGAAACGTTCATCATCAGCGATCACGTCCGTCCTCACGGCACACCACTCTCCTCCGCGTGTTCGAGATCATGTGGAGAAGGACTCCCTGACGGGGACTCGCACAAGCGGCTCGCTAGCGCGAGCGGACGACGACGGGAGGAGATCTTCGCCCCGATCGTCCAGTGGGGAATTGACGACGGCCATCCCGATCAGGACGAACAACACAGGACCCACCAGCGTGACGTTGCCGATCGAACTGAACGTGAGGGTCAGTGTCACCGCGGCGATGGACGCTGCTAGCGGCCCGCGTAGCCGACGATGGCCTCGCCGCGGGAGAAGTAGCACGACGAGGGTCGCCACGAGGACGGTGACGATCGGGATGCCGAAGTCGATGAGAAGCTGGATCAGCGAACTCTCGAAACTCGTCGAAAGACCGCTAGCTTGGGCGACGGCGCTGAAACTTCCCATCCCCGAGCCAATTACAGGAAGACTTGACCAGTTCTCCGCGTACCAGCCGTATGAGATTCTCCTAAGCTCGGCGGAGCTGTCGTCGAGGCTGAACCTCTGGAATGTCGAGAGCGAACCTGCGAAGAAGACGACGCACAGGCTTCCGAGACCGATGAGGACTGAGAGGAACAATCGCGTCGTCGGAGCGGTATCAGCACGCAGGATCAGATATAGCACGGCGACCGACGCGATGACGAGGGAAAGCCGGGTCTGGGATACCAGGACTCCCGTGTAGAGCACCACGGCAAGGCCGAACTGGAGTCTGGCACTACGTATTACTACGAGCAACGGGATGGAGCATGCGGCGAAGAACCCGAAGACGAGCGCATGCCCCGTAGTACTCATCGGCCGATCAAAGGCGTTCGCGTTATACCAGGCGTATGCTGCTTGATTTGCCTCAATGTAGAAGAGGTACCGGCCAGAGATAAACTCGGCGATTCCTCCGATGGAGACGACCGCCGCGAGAGCCACAATAAGGAGGGCCAGTTGTTTAACAATCGACCGCTGCTCGGTGGCGGCAATTAACACGATGATCAAGGCGAGTATCGGTACGCCGACCTCCTCCGAGAAGATCTGTAGCCGCCCCCGACCAACGATCGTAGCGACGAGCATGACCACACCTATGCCGAACAGACTGAGGATCGCTGGGTGGAAGCGGATTGCTTTAGCCACAGCGCTGGGACGCGAAACCAGCTGAATAACAAACATCGAAATGATCAACCAACTCGCCGGATGAAGCCCGATGGGCAGAGCACTGTCGCCGAAGCTCTGCATCTCCGCTTCGGGCACGAGAGTCCACAGGACCAGATATAGGCCGACCGCCCAGTGCGCGCGCCGACGAAGCAAGATCGCCAAGATCAATGCGACGCCGACTATGAAAACGGTCGTGATCATTGACCGAACCTATCCCCGCCGCAGACTCGGCGGGCGCTGAGCGTGACGACGTTCCTCGGTGACCACTGACAAGCAGACGTATAGCCAAGATTGCGGAACCTTTTTCCGCTCATGACGCACTCCGCTCGTTCACGAGTTCTTCCAGCAGTGTCGCGTATGCTGCGGCCGAAGCAGAGACGGTGTTTGAAGAGGGAAGTGAAATACGGTCATAATCCAGGCGATCGGCAGCCCTAATGGCGGCCGCCAATGCGCTGGGCACCCCATCAGCAACGATCACCCCATAGGGGAGCTCCGCAAATCCTGCGGCACCGGCCGTCGTGGTGACGAAAGGACGGTGCGCGCGAAGAGCCTCTAGCGCCACCGTGGGAAGTCCCTCGTTGCCGAGCGACGGTGCGACGACGACGCTCGCCCGCCGGTAGAAGCCGTCGATCTCAGAGTTGTTGACCCTCCCGAAGAACTCGACGCGATCACGCACGCCCACCGTGGAGGCGAGCTTCTCGAGCCGCGTCGCCTCCACCCCGTCACCGACTACAAGCAACTTCGCATCCGTCGACGTCAGTGCCTCGATGACCAGGTGCACACCCTTCTGCCGGTCGAGCCGCCCCACGAAGAGAATAGTTCGAATGGGTCCGTTCTCCTCTGTGCGGGAATCATCCACAGCGGGCTGGATCCCATTCGGAATCTCATGAATTCTCGGGGGGCGGAGGCCCGGCGGCAAAGACTCGATTGACCGGGAGACCGTCGGACTGATCGCCACGACACAGTCGTACCGCGGGTAGATCGCAAGGTCGGAGACCAGGCCTCTCATCGCGCGCGCCGCGCCGACGAACCCCCGTAGACCCCCAGCGCGGGCCCGCCGTCTAGCCTCCAACAGTGAGGTGCCGTGGGCTTGCATCACCACGGGGTAGCGGCGATCAGAATTGCGTGCAGCGCGGTGTGCTGCCGCGCTTACGCCCAGCACGGCATCCGGGCGATCGTGCTGGCAGTACGCGTCGACGGCCATCATCCATTCGTGGGTGTAGGAACCGGGGGCGCCCTCCAACACATGCAGATCGAACGGGTATTTCCCCGTTGGGCCCGCGGGTTGGGGAAACGGCGTGGTTAGCATCGTCACGTCGTGATTCTTCGCCAGCTCACTCGCGAGAACGAATGCGATCTCCTCCATCCCGCCCCCGCCGTGCTCAGGAAGCGACCGGGACGCTAGGACGAGCCTCATGATCGATCCCGATGGTCACGGAGTACCTCGTCGTAGAGTCCCTCTAGCGCAGCTGTGCGCGTGCGAATGTCGAACTCGTTCGTCGCACGCAGTCGTCCAGCCTCGCCCAGTGACCGCGCTCGTTCGGGATTCTTCAGCAACTCAGCCACTTTCCGGCTCAGTTGCGCGACATCGCCCTCGTCGGCCAACAGACCGGTGACTCCGTCGACGACTGCTTCCCTCACGCCGCCGTGCCTATACGCAATCGACGCCAGGCCCGCTTGGGACGCCTCGAGGAACACCATGCCGAACCCCTCCGCATCGCCATCCGGGGCGGTCTTGGACGGAGCGACGAAGATCGATGCCTCACTCATCTTCCGGCGAACGCCCTCATGATCAAGCGCTCCCGTGAAACTCACATTGAGGCCGAGATCGAGCGCCTTCCTCTCAAGATCCGATCGCTCTGGTCCGTCACCGACAATCGTGACCGGAGTAGCTCTGAGTGGAGCATCGATCAGAGCGATTGAGTCCAGCAGGTCATCGACCCCCTTCTTAGGGACGAGTCGACCGACGAACAGGATGCCGGCCCGTTCCTCGGCCCGAGCGCCAGAGACCGGTGGCACTACCTTCGAACCGATAGGCATCACACGGATCTTTGCAGGCGGTGCACCGGCCGACCGCACATTGTCGGCGATGTACTCGGACACCGCGATGATGACGCTGGCGTAGTCGAAGACCCCCCGCAGGTCGCTCTGGTAACGCCTCGCGGCAATGTCATTTCCGAAGAGGAGCCGGCTGGCATCGAAGCCGTGAAAAGTAACGACCAGAGGGAGCGATCGCTTCTTCACTGCCGGGAGAACCGTGACCGCGCCCGTACCGAAGTGCGCGTGGACGATATCGACCGAATCGCGCCGGAGTCGGTTAGCTATTCGAGCCTGCGCGAGCCGGGTGCTCCTCAGACGGCCAGCTACCCTTCGAGGAACAACACGCGGGACCGCGACCCATGCCAATTCGTCGGCCGGAGTGCTGCGGAAGAGACCGAGCGGTACCGGTTGCCACGCGTTCATCGCCTGCATCTGATCCCGGATGAACGTCTCCGAACGGGGGAGCCATTCATCCCGCCAAACCGCGACCCGCCTGCGGGAAGACCCCCAGCGGTCGGCGAGCGTAGCGGAGTTATCCACTTGAAGTCACCCACTCTACGATCTGTGACCGAAACCTGTCTGCAGAGAACTGATCCACCGAAGCCGAGACTTTGCGCCGATCCATCAAGAGCGCGGCGCGTATCGCTTCACTCACCGCGGCCGCGTCGTTGAAATCGTCGACTGTCACGCCGCCGCCTGTCAGCCGGGTGGACTCAGCGGCGCCCCCACTCCCAATACTCACTACGGGCGCACCCGCGGCCATAGCCTCGATCGGCATGATCCCGAAGTCCTCCACTGCCGGGAACACGAAGCACGCGGCTCTCCAATAGAGGTTGAAGAGCAATTGGTCGGAGGGGGACATCAGAATCGTCACCGGGACGCTGGCGGCGGCGGCCAGTTCTCGCAACGCCTGCTCCTCGGGGCCGGATCCCGCAATGACGACGGGTAGACCACTGGCTTCCCCGGCCCGGATCACCAAGTCGAGCCTCTTGTACCGCACAAACCGGGACGCGCCGAGAACAAACGGAGATGGCAGCATGTCGAGTAGGCGCAAGTCCTCATCAGCAAGTGTCGGGTCGTCCCGCGCTACGCTCCGGACTTTCTGAAGATTGACTGGTGGGTAGATGACCTTGGCCTCGATGTCCCAGCACTTCGCGATCCGATCCGCGGTGTAACGACTGTTTGTCGAGATCGACGTCGCCTCGCCCGCGCGCCGCTTATCGATCGGCTTGATCACTCGTGACGCCGCTCGCGCGAGACTGGAGCCACCGCGGGAATCAAGCTCCGGCGCCCAGATGTATCTAGCCGGAGTATGCACATACACGTACTTGGGCACCACACGCGACGTGAGGAGCTTGAGGTGGTGTGCGAAGAGGTGGGAACTAATGAGCGCCCATTCGTAGTCCGCTCGATCCGGAATGCGACGCCAAGTCGGCAGAAGGAACGGCAGCGCCGCGGCCTTGTGTCGACGCAGAGGCGTCTTTGCAAGCCAGCTCTCGTATGTGCGGGGCCCGAATCGGGCGTTCGTGTCGTCCCACAAGACCTGGACGTCCGCGTCTGGATAGCACCTCACGAACTCGTCGACTACACGCTCGGCACCGCCCGCCGGCTCCGCCCATTCGTGGACTATTAGACCAGTCAACACACGTCCTCTCGGGATGGAAAGCTGCTCGCCATCCTGCCAATCTCAAGTCGGGAGCACTGGGACAGCCCGGTCGCCGACGTTCCCTCCTTGCGAATGCTCGAGCTATTGTCCGACGCCCATCTCGGCCCGTGGCGCGGGACGCGGGCTACAAAGACGAGCGAACCTGGAGCTACGAAGAGCCCCCGGTCGTGATGGAGTCGAGCGTGACAACCGCGACCTGAGCGACGCCGCGAGTGCGCAAGCACGGAAAAGCGTGGGGAAGTTCGCGTCGGGTCCAGAAGACAGTCGATAATCATCAATTCCCCCCTCATGATGCGTTAGTCGATCCCGAGACAACGAGAAGTGAATCGTTCTGGGGTGTTGCCGGCGGAGTGCCCGCATCTAATCAACGACCACACTTCCGGGACCTTTGGCCCCCCGCTTTGGCTTACTCCTCGCACGAGCTGATGAGGCTGTATAGCCGCCATATGCGCCGCCGTACCCGTACCCATACCCATACCCATACCCATAGGCATCCGGACCTTTAATGGGAACCATGGACATCACGATGCCGGCGACACGGGCCCCCACGGTCTCAAGGGCGTCGAGGGCTGCACCTAGTTGACCCTTCGTCGTGCGTCCGGCCGCCACAACCACGAGAGCACCCGCGGACACTTTCGACAGGATTGCTGCGTCGGTCACGGGGAGAAGGGGAGGAGCGTCCAGGATCACGATGTCGAACTCACGCGCGAGCACCTCGAGCAACTGCGACATCTGTGCCGACCCAAGTAGTTCGCTCGGGTTGGGCGGCACCTTTCCGGCGGGGAGTGCGTATAGCGAGCGCTGGCCCCATGGGAGCATGACGTCGGTGAGTCTTGCCCGCCCGATGAGCACGTCAGTGAGGCCGGCACCTCCTTCAACGCCGAGATACTCCGCGACCTTCGGCTTCCTTAGGTCCGTGTCGACAAGCGCCACTCGCTTGCCAGCATCAGCGAGCGCAATCGCGAGATTCACGGAGGTCGTCGACTTACCCTCCGAGGGGAGACTCGACGTGACGACGAAAACGTGACCACCATCCATCTCGAGGAACTGCAGATTGGTTCGTAGTGCGCGGAATGACTCTGAACGAGCATTGTGCGGATCGGCCTGGAGAATGATCGGCCGCTCCGCGGCCTTCGGATCGAAGGGGATGGCGCCGATAATCGGCCGCTCCGTTATCGCGACGACGTCGCGGACGGAACGCACCTTCGTGTCGAGCACGTGGCGGAGAACCGCAATTCCGGTGCCGAGAATCAAGCCAATGAGACCCCCCACTGCAAGATTGAGGGGAACGTTGGGACTCACTGGCGATGTGGGAGCTGTCGCGGTTGTCGTCGTGGTGAGCTTCACTGTGCTCCCACCACTAGCAGTGGACGGCTCGATCTCGGGAACGGTCTCGGTAAGACTCTCGCTCACCGCATTGGCGATATCAGCTGCCCGTTGCGGACTTTCATCCGTTGCGGCGATCTGGATGAGTGTCGTGTTCAACGCGTTCGTCGCCGTGATGTGTGACGCGAGACTGTCGACCGACGTATTGAGTTGCAGCCTGTCGATCGTCTTCTGAAGCACAGTCTGCTGTGTTACTAGCTTCGTGTAGGTGGTCACGCGCGCCTGTGTGAAGGTCGATCCCTGCTGGAGCTCCTGCACCGTGTTTCCCTGCTGAGTCGACACGAACACTGTCGCCTCTGCCTGGTACATGGGGGTCCGAGTGAGTGAGTAGCCCGCGGCCGCCCCCAGCCCGATGAGGGTGATGGCGACGATGACGAGCCAGTTCTTTCGCAGAACTCTGATGTAGTCGCTGAGCTCCATGGCGCCTTTCCCCGGTGATACGGGCTTCATCCTGCCACAACGCATGTTTCTGACTGGTGACCGCGACGCAACGAACGTGCGCCGGTACTCTGGCCGCGTGACCGACCCGCTCACCGACGAACCCTCCCCCGTGAGCACACGTCGCGCGACCCGCCACCAATGGGGCTTGCGCGTGCTCGGCGTCTCGCTGTCGGCGCTGGCGCTCGCGATCCTCATCTCGGCCACCGCGCTCAGCGCCGCTGACCTTGCGACCGGCACTCTCATCGCCGACGTCGCGGTGCTCGCCGCGATGGCGACGGGAGTGGTCGTCGGCTTCGTCTACGGGGCGCCCCGGGGCATCCTTCGATTCCGGGCGCGAGACCTGCTCTACGGCGTCGTCATCGGACTCGCCCTGCGCCTTGTGCAAGGCCTCGTCGCCCAGGCGGCACAAGGAGGAGCGGCCGCCTGGCCCACCGCCACCCTCGATCTGCAGTGGGTCGTGTTCGGCGCCCTCGTGCCGGTCGTCGTCTCACCCCTTCTCGAGGAGCTCTTCTTCCGAGGGGTGCTGCTGCTCTCCGCCGACACGGTGTTCCGACGCCTCACGGGCAGCCGCGTGCTTGCGGGCATCGCGGCGACCCTCGTGAGCAGTGCACTGTTCGTTCTCGCGCACGGTCTGACGTCGACGCTCGACGTCAGCGCCATCGTCTCGCTGGGCGCCGTGGCGCTCGTCACCAGCACGATCGTTCTCGTGCAGCGACGACTGTGGACCGCCATTGTCGTTCACGCAGTGTTCAACGTCACATTCGTCATCTTGCAGCTCGCAGGGTCCCTCGGCACCGCGGGGGCACCGGCGTTGTCGTGACAGCGGATGCCTCCCGCTTAGGGTGATCGCATGACCGCCGCCCGTGCACGCCGCTCTCGCCACGCGCGCCGCTGGGCGATCTACGCCTGCTGGGGCGTGCTCGCCGTCGCCGTCGCCGTCGGAACATGGGTCGGCGTGCGCGGAGCCCTGGCCGCACAGCATCTACTCGAGGCGAAGTCACTCGCGAGCACCGTGCAGTCGAGCATCTCGAAAGACCCTGCCGGAGCACGTGCGGCTCTGTCGCAGCTCGAGGCCGACGCCAGCGAGGCCCGCGCCCTCACCAGCGACCCGATCTGGTCGGCGGCGTCCCACCTGCCCTGGATCGGCCCCCAATTGCACGCCGTCTCCACGCTCGCGACCGCGCTGCATGCGACGTCGACCGACGTGATCGAGCCGCTCGTGTCGGCGACCGACAATCTCAACCTCTCGCTGTTCACCCCGAAGGACGGCGCCATCGACCTGACGCCCGTCGCGGCGCTCGCGCAGCCGTCTGCCGGCGCGGCGACCGCCGCGGCCCAGGCGAGCGCCGAGGTCAACAGCCTCGACCGTTCGGCACTCCTGCCCGCTCTGCGCGCACCCGTGACCGAGGCATCCGATCTGCTCAGCACTGTCGCCGAGGGCACCGACGCCCTGCGACGCACGACCGCGCTGTTGCCGGCGATGCTCGGAGCGGACGGCCCGCGCAACTATCTGCTGATGTTCCAGAATCCGGCCGAGCTGCGCACGCTCGGCGGCATCGCGGGCGCACTCGCCCTGGTGCACACCGATCACGGCAAGATCACGTTCACCGTCGAGGACATCCAGAAGGTGCTGCCGAACACCGGTGAGCCCGTGACGACACTCGATGCCGCCACGCTGGCGCTCTTCAGCGAGAAGCCGGCGACCTACTACCAGAACATCACCTCGGTGCCCGACTTCGCGACGGCCGCGCAGCTGCTGCAGGACTTCTGGAAGCGCACTCAGAGCACACCGATCGACGGAGTGATCAGCGCAGACCCGGTGGCACTCAGCTACCTGCTGAGCGCGACCGGCCCGCTTTCGCTGCGCACCGGGGACACCCTGAGCGCCGACAACGCCGTGCAGCTGCTGCTCAACGAGGTCTACCTGCGGTACGGCGCCGACACCCCCGCGAAGGCCAATGCGCAGCAGAACGCGTTCTTCGCGGTCGCGGCCACCGCTGTGTTCAACGCCCTCTCGTCGGGAAAGGGCGACCCCGCGAAGCTGATCGACGCGCTCGGACGGGCGGGCTCGGAGCGACGCCTGCTGATCGCGAGCAACCATCCGACTGAACAGGCCGTACTCGACGGCACCCTGCTGCAGGGCACGCTGCCCGAGGCATCCGTCGACCAGACCCCGGTCGCGATGTATCTCATGGACACGGTCGGATCGAAAATCGACTACTACCTGCAGGTCGGTGCGGATGTCTCGTGGTGCGGCGCACCTGCGGTGAACACCCCTGGGACGGCGTCACTCAACGTCACACTCACGAGCACCGTGCCCGCCGACGGGGCGACCGCTCTCCCCTGGTACATCACCGGCGGCGGGGCCTTCGGAACAGCCCCCGGCATCGTCGGTGTCGCGGTGACGGTCTATCTACCATCCGGCATGCAACTCGCGCAATCTGCATCGACAAGCACCGGGGCACCGATCACAGTGTTCAGCGACCGGGGCCGAACGGTGCTGAGGTGGAACGAAAACCTTGCGCCGCAAGGGAAGTCGGCGGTCTCAATCCGGCTCGCCAGCGACCACGCGAGCGCTCCGCTTTCGCTGGTGGCCACCCCGACTATTTACCCAATCGAAACATCTGGGCTGGGAAATACCTGCGGTTAGCCGCCATACTGGCTGTGCGGTGTCGATGGGGGTCCGCTAGCGGGGGTATCCGTTGGGGGAAACATTCATCGGACAGTTCGGCTGGCGCGGCACCGCAGAGAGCGACCGGTCCCCCCCCGTCGCAGATCTCCATCCCATCACTGCCACCGAACAGGAACACCACATGACGCACAAGATCAAGCGGGCCCTCGCCATCACGGCGATGGCGCTGATGCTCGCGGTGGGTGGCGCTTTCGTCGCACAGCCCGCCTTCGCTGCGGGTTACTCGGGCACCCCGAGCGACCCGACTCCGACCCCCGAGACGATTCCGGCCGGTGTGCCGATCCTCGCCCCGGGCGTTGCTCCGACTCTCCCCGGACCTGGCCAGTCGGCCACGTTCGCGCTCTCGGGTTACAACCCGGGTGAGGTCGTCACCTTCACCCTCACCGGTGAAGGCATCGACGCTGCTTCCCTCGCCACGATCATCAAGTCGGTCGTCGGCACCGCCTCGGTCACCAAGAAGGCGAACTCGTCTGGCCAGATCCTCCTTACGGTCAACATCCCCGTCGGCGCCAGCGGCTTCTCGCTGGGCGGCGGCAACCTGCCCGCCGTCACCGGCGGCGGAAGCAGCGGCACGACCACCAACCCCGGCAGCTCGCTCCCGCGCACGGGTGCGGACTCGACCATGCTGCTCACCCTCTGGGTGGCCGGCGGCGCTCTCGCCCTCGCGGGCGCGTCGATCGTGGTCGGCACGGCGGTTCGCCGCCAGCGCGCAACGGTCGCCAAGTAACTCCCCAAAAGCGAAGGGGCCCCGGACACTGTCCGGGGCCCCTTCGTCGTTCTCGGCTTTCGAGGACCCCCATCCTCGGCGCCGACCCGGGCCGACTCAGACTGCGTGAATCGCGTACGCAGCCAGAGCGATGACCCCCAGTGCGAGAAGCACGATGAGCACATACGCACTCCAGTGCACCCCCTGCCGCACCGGCGGACGGCGAGAACGTGACCGCGATCGCTTTGATGTGGGCACACTCGAAAGCTAGCGGCCCCCAGTTACCGGCCGGTTACGCGGAGGGCACAGAGCACTATGCCGTCGCCCGAGCCGGGGTTACGACGTGGCTGCGGCGGGTCGGCGGGACGAGGCATCCGTCTACTGGCCGAGAACCTGCCACGGCGACCGCTCGTGATCGGTCTGCGACAGCGACGGATCGTCGCCCTGCGTCCACCACTTCGCGACGTACGGGGTCGAACCCACCTGCACCTTGTCACCGGCGTGATAGGCGACCGACGCCGACCAGGCCGCGTAGGTTCCGGGGGCGACGCTCGGCAACGCGTACGGCGTGTCGGTCGCCAGCACCGGGCCGACGAGCGTCCAGGCGCTCTCGGTCGCCGCGAGAGTCGGGTCATCCGGTTGGGGATTGCCCTGCGTCCAGTACTTCGCCACGTAGACGTTGCCGTGCCAGACGACCTTCACACCCACCGAGTAGGACTGATCGGGCGACCAGATCGGGTACGGCGCCGTCGACGGGTCGTCGGAGGTCACCGGCGTCGGCACGCTCGACGCCGCCGGCGATGCGCTCGGCCGCTGCGTGAGCCCCGCCGACAGCACGGTCGCGAACGACTGCCCGCCCTGGTCGACACCGCTGCAGTCGGTCGAGACCACCTTCGGGTCGGGATAGTTCGGCCCGCAGGTGCGGTCGCGATTCAACGACCACATCGACATGCGGCCGATCGCCTTCGACACCGCGAACTCACTCAGCTTCTGCGCGTCAGCGATGCTGAAGACCTCGGATGTCACATCGTTCTGCCCGATCATCGGCGTGGCCCCGACCAGGGCCCATGCACCGCCCTCGGGAAGGGTGATCTTGGCCGCGCTCCACAGTGCTTCGACCTGGTCATGCGTCGCGGTCAACGCGTCGATCGCGACCTGCCCCATCGTCGCACCGCCGAGGTCGACGTTGTAGTCCATCGTCATCGCGTTCACACCCGAGAGCGTCACGCCCGCAGCCAGCAGCGTGCGCACCGCCGCCTGGCCATCGGAGGTGAGTCCCTGACGGCCCACCGGCAGCGTCACCCACACCTCGAGCGGCTGCCCCTTCGCCGCACGCTCCTTCTGCAGCGCGGCGACCGCCTGCGCCCGCCGTGTGGCGGCGGCCGTATCGGTGAGGGCAGCGCCCTCGATGTCGAGATCGATCGAGCCCACCCCGTAGCGGTCGATCACCGCCGCGTACGCCTTCTGCAGCGACGCCTCATCGGCGCACGCCGACGCGAGCTCGGTGTTCTTCTGACCGCCGAACGACACCATCGCGTCGCCCCCCTGGGAGCGCAGCTTCGCAAGACGGCGATCGAGGTCGAGTGCGGATGCCGCGGCATCCAACGTGTACGCGGCACCCCACGTGGGCACGCACTGATCCTTCGCCTGCGCGACGACGAACGCGAGCACGACCTCGCTCTCGGGGGCGCCCGTCTCGGTGACGAAGTCCTGCTGCCGGGTGGTGGTCACATCGACATACGGGGCGAACCATCCGGTCAACGCGGCGGGCGTCACCTGCGCCTGACGCAGCAGATACGGCACACCGAACGCACCGCCCGTGATGACCGCGGTGACGACCGCGAGCGCGAGCAGCACCCGCCACACGGACAACCGCTTGCCCTCGTGGCGGCTGGGACGGCGGGGGGCGCGCGCGGGAGCGGGGGTGGTGCCGGAACCGCTCGCGTCACCCGTAGGCTCGACGCTCACTCCGAACCCGGCCACAGGTCACGCTGGCGGGCGCGCTTCGCGCGCGGAACCTGCTGGTCGGCGGCGTACTGCTGCGCGCGCTCACGCGGCGGCACCGGAGCCCGACGGTCACCGTGGTAGCCGCGGTACTCGGGCTCGTCGGGCCACAGCGGGGTGCCCGTGGCCCGTTCGCGGGCGCGCGGCAGGATGCGATCCTGTCCCGGGTTCCAGTCGGCGGGCATCGGCTGTCCGGGCTCGGGCACCGATGGCCACAGCGGGGCGTTCTGCCACGCCGCGCTCTCGAGGTCGCGCATCTGCGGGCGCGTGTAACCCTGCGGTCCGTTGGCACCCGGGGCGACCTCACGGCGGCGCGGCGGGTAGTTCTGCGCCGGCGGGGCGGCCGGGTAGCTACCCGCCGGGTAGCCGGGCGGGTAGGGCGCGGCGGGGTAGCCGGGCTGCGCAGGGTAGCCGGGCTGTGCGGGGTAACCCGACTGAGCCGGGTGGCCGTTCTGGGGGTAACCGGCGGGCGGGTTGCCGCTCGCCGGGGGCTGAGCGGGCTGGCCCGACTGCGCGGCATACCCCTGCGTGGGGTAGCCGCCCTGGGCGGGGCCGGGCTGCGCCGGGTAGCCCGGCTGCGCCGGGTAGCCCGGCTGCTGCGTGGGGAAGGCGTTCGCGCCGGGCTGGCCCGCACCCGCCGGCGGCATGCCGGGGTAGGCGGGAGCGGGCGGGTAGGCGCCGGGCACCGAGGACGCGGCCGGAGCGGTGAACTGCTGCGCCGGCGGGTAGGGCTGCCCCTGAGGCGAGCCGGTGGCCGGGTAGGCGCCGCCCCGGGGGTCGAATGCCCCATGGGGCTGGCCCGACGGCGCACCGTACTGCGGAGCGAACGACGGCATCGGCGCCCCGGGGGGCACCGGCACCGCCTGCGCCCGGATCGGCGCCGCCTGCGGGTGCGACTGAGGGGCATAGACGGGCTGCGCGGGCGGCTGCGGCTGGGCGTAGGCGGGCTGGGTGTAGGACGGCTGAGCGGGTGCAGCCGGCTGCGCGTAGTTCGGCGGAGTCGGCGCCGCGTACGTCGGCTGCGTGGCACCGGGCTGCGTGGGCTGCGCAAAGCCGGGCGCCGCGAACGGCTGTGCCCCGGCGCCGCTCGGCGGCGGCACAGGACGCGGCGGTGCGACGGGCATCTGCGGAGCGGACGCCTGCGGCGCCCCGGCACCCGCCGACGCCGCCGGCCGCTGCACCCACGGCTGCGGCTCCTGTCGCTCGTGCTGCGCGAAGAACGCCCGCTGGTGCTCCGTCACCTCGTGCAGCGCCTGCGCCTCGCCTTCGGCGTGCGCCGCGGCGGGGTGATATGGACCCACGACATGCACGTAGGGACTCGCTGTCTCGGGCGACGCGGGTGCCGGCTGCGAGGCGACGGATGCCGCGGCATCCACAATCTCGACCGGCGGCGGCATCGGGTTCTCCCGCTCCGCCGCGGCACGCGCGGCGTTGGAGCGCTCGCGCTGAGCCGCACGCCACGCGGCCGCGCGCTCGGCGGGGCTCTCCGAGTGCGACCCGATCGGTGCGACAGGGATCTGCGTCTCGTCGCGCTCGTAATCGTCGGATGCCGCGGCGTGACGCGGCGACACGGGAGGAGTGATCCCGGCAGCGAACACGGGCACGGCAGGGGCCTCGGCGTCGACGAGCGCCGGGCGGGGCGCGGCATCCGATCGGTCGTCCTGCGCGACCGCCTGCAGCAGTTCCTCGACAGCCTCGACCCCGGCGAACTCGGCCGGCACCGTGACCGCGCCGGTCGCATCGGCGGCGAACGCCGGCGCGGGCACGGCATCCGGCTCGAGGACCGAGGGACGGTCGGAGACCATGCGACGCTCTGCATCGACCACCGCGAGCTCCGCGTCGATCTCGACCACGGCGAACGGCGTTCCGGATGTCGGCGCGACCACCGGCGGTTCGGCGGCGGGCGCCGCGACCGGCGCCGCGATCGGCTCGGCGACGGGCGCCGCAGCCGCGCCGGCCACCGGCGCCGCGGGGCGCGCCACGCGCGGCTCGGCGTCGATCACCGGCAGCTCGATCGTCTGCGTCGGCACGTGCTTCTTCTTCACGGGAGGAGTCGCCGCCGCGGACGCCACCGGCACGGCGACAGGCGTGCGCCGGCGACGGCGCACGCGACCCTTGCGCCCCTCGGCGCCCGGCGGGGCAGGGCCGACCTCGAGCGCCTCGCGCCAGTCGAACTCCTCGACCGCCGCGGCCTGGCGCACACGCTTCGGCTTCTTCTCGACCCACATCCAGTCGGTCAAGCCGATCCACAGGTCGATGATCGAGTTGCGGATGCCGATGTACGCGAGGATCGCCCACGACGCGCACACCGCATTCACGACCGCGAAGGCGAAGTTTCCCCAGTTGTGGTTGACGAACGCGAGCCAGCCGACGTAGATCGAGAAGAACACGATCGCGTACGGCGCGACGATGTAGAGCAGCGGCGCACCGGTGCGGTCGGCGACCTTCGGGGTGCGGGCGAACGGGATCTTGCGCCCCGTCACCGCCTGCTCGATCGACTTGATGACGCCCGCGAGGTTCACCGGCAGCAGGATCAGGTTGAAGCCGTAGATGCGCACGACATCCATCGCCTTGTACCCGGTGTAGCGCAGGTCGAAGGCCATCGCGATGAAGTACGGGAGCGCGCCCGCCAGCACGAGCGGGCTCACCAGACGGTTGTCGTACGGGTAGGCCAACAGGAAGACGAGGCCGAAGCTCGCCCACGCGATCGAGGCCATGTAGTTCACCCGGATCGCGAGCTCCATGGCCTTCATCGGATCGCCGGCCTTGCGGCGCTCCTTCGCGGTGCGCCAGAGCTTCGGCATGATCAGCAGGCCGCCGTTCGCCCACCGACGGCGCTGCACGATGAGCGAACCCCAGTCCGGCGGCGTCGCCGAATAGCTCAGCCGCTCGGGGTAGTTCACGAGCGACCAGCCGTGCTCCCCCAGGTCGACGCTCGACTCGGTGTCCTCGATGACGGTGCGGTCCTGCACGTAACGGCGCACCTCGAAGCCGTTCTCGACATCGATCTGCATGATGTCGTCGAGAGCGTCCATACGGATGACGGCGTTCGCCCCCACCCAGAAGGTCGCGTTGTGGGCGGTCATGCCCTGGTGCAGGATGTGCTGCAGATCGGTGGTCGCGCCCGCCAGCCGCTCGATGCGCGTCGGCGCACCGCGGAACGACGAGTACGGCGTCTGCGTCACCGCGACCCGCTCGTTACCCGGCTGCTCGAGGAAGTAGACGAGGCGCAGGCAGTACTCACGCAGCAGCAGCGAGTCGGCATCGAGAGTGAGCACGAAGTCGCAGTACGGGATGCTGACGGCGTTCGCCGCGCCCGCCGGAGCCGGCATGAGCAGCAGACCCTCGTCGGACTCCACCTCGAGGTAGCGGCCGCCGATGAGCCCGATGTACGAGTTCAGGTTCATCGCCTTGTTGGCCTCGGCCGACAGGTTCGCGTAGCGCTTGCGCTCGAACGCGCCGATCTCGACCGTGAAGATCCACGCCAGACGACGGTGCAGCTGCATCAGGCGCGCGAGCGGGATCTCCTCGCCACCCGCGAGCGCGGCGCGCAGGTTGAGCTCGGTCGCCTCGAGGTCGCCCGCGAGCCCCAGCAGGATCTCGTCGATGTAGAACGCGTCGACGTGGTCGTCGCGGTGCTCCTGCGCGGCCTGGTCGCGCAGCCAGGCGGCACCGAACCCGTACTCGATCGCGAGGCGCTCGATCGCGCCCTCGGGAAGCTCGCGCTCGTCACCCGCCACGAGCAGCTCGTGCTCGAGCGTCAGCAGCGCCTCGCCGAACCTCTCCCGCGGAACCCGGAGGCGCTCCATGATCTCTTCCGGGATGCCGCGGGTCTCCGTCAGACGCGCCAGCACATCCGGCTTCGTCGGATTCGGGCTGTCATCGATGAGCAGCACGATGCGCTGCGACGGGTACTCCTGCAGCGCCGCCGACCAGATCGTCTTGCGGATGACATCCGGCTCCTCGGCGTACGAGGGGATGAGCACCGTGAGAGGGCGGTCGTGGTGGAAGAAGTGACGGTCGAGCTCCGCACGCGTCACACGCACATGCTCGACGAACCGGTTGAACGCGCCCTGCCGCTGGATCAGGTACATGAGCGCAGAGAAGGTCAGCGCCGTGACCACCACGACGTACGAGAGTGCTTCGACCACGCGCCAGCCGTTGCCGAATCCGTCGGTGAAGAACTGGTTCACCACGACGCTCAGCACATAGATCGCCCAGATGACGATCGTGAGCTGGATCGCCAGACGACCGAGAGCGAGCTTCGCGGCGGACGGGCGTCCGTGCACGGCGGAGAGAGGAGCGGGGTCGCGCTCCGTACCCCACTGCCGGCGTCGCGCCATGGGCTCTTCTCTGCTGTATTCGGGATGGGCGGCGCAGGGTCTGCGGATGACCCCGGGGCATCCTGCACTGGACACTCCGGGGCCATCGATGACCCTCGTTGCGTGGCCGGGTGAGCCGGGGGTCTACGCGTTCGGGTTCGCGCCTCCATCGACGCTAGGGGAATCGGCCGAGCGGAGGCGCCCACTTCGCGAAGCCTTGACATTCGGATTGCGGTCTTGCGGAAATCTTGCGGAAATCTTGAGGTTTCTGGGTCCGGTACGACGCCCGGAAACGACGATGGCCCGCACCCTCAGCGGGTGCGGGCCATCGAACAGCGGATGCTGCGGCTTACTTGGCGTCCTCGTCGGCCGCGGTCTCCTCGGCGGGAGCCTCGGTCTCGGCGACGTCAGCCTCGGGAGCCTCCTCGACCGGAGCCTCGACGACCTCCTCGGCGGGGGTCTCCTCGGCAGGGACCTCGGCAGGGACCTCGGCCGGGGCGGCCTTCGGAGCAGCAGCCTTCTTGGCAGCCGACTTCTTCTTCGCGACCGGCTCGAGCACGAGCTCGATCACGGCGAGGGGCGCGTTGTCACCCTTGCGGTTGCCGACCTTGGTGATGCGGGTGTAGCCGCCCTCACGCTCGGCGACCAGCGGCGCGATCTCGGTGAAGAGGACGTGCACGACCTCCTTGTCACCGATCACGCTCAGCACGCGACGACGCGCGTGCAGGTCGCCGCGCTTCGCGAACGTGATGAGACGCTCGGCCAGCGGACGCAGGCGCTTGGCCTTGGTCTCGGTGGTCGTGATCGACTTGTGGGTGAACAGCGCCGCGGCGAGGTTCGCAAGCAGCAGGCGCTCGTGGGCGGGGCCGCCTCCGAGGCGGGGACCCTTCGTGGGCTTAGGCATGTCTCAATCGCTCCAGTGTGTGGTCGAAGTCTTCGGTGTCTGCGGGTGTCAGACGGTCTCGTCGTCGTAGCCGCCATAGAACTGGGCGCCGTCGAAACCGGGCACCGAGTCCTTCAGCGACAGACCGAGCGAGACGAGCTTGTCGCGCACCTCGTCGACCGACTTCTGACCGAAGTTGCGGATGTTCATGAGCTGCGTCTCCGAGAGGGCGACGAGCTCGGCGACGGTGTTGATGCCCTCGCGCTTGAGGCAGTTGTACGAACGCACAGACAGATCGAGGTCCTCGATCGGCATCGACAGCTCGTTCGAGAGCACCGTCTCGACCGGCGCGGGGCCGATCTCGATGCCCTCGGCCTCGACGTTCAGCTCGCGGGCGAGACCGAACAGCTCGGTGAGTGTGCGACCGGCCGAGGCCACCGCGTCGCGCGGGGCGATCGCAGCCTTGGTCTCGACGTCGAGCACGAGCTTGTCGAAGTCGGTGCGCTCACCGGCACGCGTCGCGTCGACGCGGTAGCTGACCTTGAGCACCGGCGAGTAGATCGAGTCGATCGGGATCTGCCCGGCCTCGGCATACTCGTTGCGGTTCTGGGTCGCCGACACGTAGCCGCGGCCGCGCTCGATGGTGAGCTCGAGCTCGAAGCGAGCGGTGTCGTTGAGCGTCGCGATGACCAGCTCGGGGTTGTGCACCTCGACACCGGCCGGAGCCGAGATGTCGGCGGCCGTGACCTCGCCGGCGCCCGTCTTGCGCAGGTACGCGGTGATGGGCTCGTCGCGCTCGCTGGAGACGACCAGCTGCTTGATGTTGAGGATGATCTCGGTCACATCCTCCTTCACACCGGGGATGGTGCTGAACTCGTGGAGGACTCCGTCGATGCGGATGCTCGTGACGGCCGCGCCGGGGATCGACGAGAGGAGGCTGCGACGCAGCGCGTTTCCGATGGTGTAACCGAAGCCGGGCTCGAGCGGCTCGATGACGAAACGGCTACGGAACTCCTCGATCTTCTCCTCGGTCAGAGTGGGACGCTGTGCGATGAGCACGATGTGTTCCTTTCGGCTAAGTGCCCGCTATATGACACTTTGCTGGTGTTGAGGTGTTGAGTTGTGATCAGCGGATGCCACGCGCGCGCCGCGCGATCGCTCGACGCGCGGGCCGCGGCATCCTGTCAAACAGCGGATGCCGAGACCGCTCACCCGACACGCGGGAGGAGCGGCCCCGGCTCCGGACGATCAGACGCGGCGGCGCTTCGGCGGACGGCAGCCGTTGTGGGCCTGCGGCGTCACGTCCTGGATCGAGCCCACCTCGAGGCCGGCGGCCTGCAGCGAGCGGATCGCGGTCTCGCGGCCCGAACCCGGGCCCTTCACGAAGACGTCGACCTTCTTGACACCGTGCTCGGCGGCCTGACGGGCGGCCGACTCGGCGGCCATGCCGGCCGCGTACGGGGTCGACTTGCGCGAGCCCTTGAAGCCCACGCCACCGGACGAGGCCCAGCTGATCACAGCGCCCGACGGGTCGGTGATCGAGACGATCGTGTTGTTGAACGTCGACTTGATGTGGGCCTGGCCCAGCGCGATGTTCTTCTTCTCCTTGCGGCGCGGCTTGCGCGCAGCGGTCTTGGGTGCAGCCATGCGAATTCTCTCCTAAACCTTCTGGCGCGCTTTACTTCTTGCCGGCCTTCTTCTTGCCCGCGACCGTGCGCTTGGGACCCTTGCGGGTACGCGCGTTGGTCTTGGTGCGCTGACCGCGCACGGGCAAGCCACGACGGTGGCGGAGGCCCTCGTAGGAACCGATCTCGACCTTGCGGCGGATGTCGGCGGCCACCTCACGGCGGAGGTCACCCTCGACCTTGTAGGTGCCCTCGATGTAGTCGCGGAGGGCGACGAGCTGGTCGTCGGTGAGGTCCTTCACGCGGATGTCCTCGCTGATCTCGGTCGCCTTGAGGATGTCGATCGAGCGGGTACGGCCGATGCCGTAGATGTAGGTCAGGGCGATGACCACGCGCTTGTCGCGCGGGATGTCGACGCCGGCGAGACGTGCCATGCGGCTCTCCTAGGAGTGTCGTCGGAGGTGTGGAGCAGGATCGGTGCTCGGGCCTCCGACCCGAGGTGTCCCCCGCGCGATGCGGGTTCTGATCCTGCCTGGTGTGGTGTGTTCAGTTGTGGGGTTCGGGATGCCGCGGCCCGCGGCATCCCGACGAAGCTTCTGTCTGCTCAGCCCTGGCGCTGCTTGTGGCGCGGGTTCGACTTGCAGATGATCATCACGTTGCCGTGGCGGCGGATGACCTTGCAGTGGTCGCAGATCGGCTTGACCGAGGGGTTGACCTTCATGATGCGTTTCCTGTTCGCTGTCTTCGTTCCCCCGCCGGAGCCGGGGACGTTACTTCTCGACCGGAGTGCTGCCGTCAGCGGTAGCGGTAGACGATGCGGCCGCGGGTCAGGTCGTAGGGGCTGAGCTCCACGACCACGCGGTCTTCGGGGATGATGCGGATGTAGTTCTGCCGCATCTTTCCGGAGATCGTTGCCAGCACCTTGTGACCGTTGGTGAGCTCGACGCGGAACATCGCGTTGGGGAGCGCCTCGGACACCGTGCCTTCGATCTCGATGACACCGTCTTTCTTTGCCATAGCCTCGCTGACGACGGGCAGACCGGTCGGTCTGCGGTGGATGGGATTCGGTGCAACGACACGCAAATACAGGCGCAAAGCACCAAAGATCAATCGTACGTGATATCGGATGCCCCGGCAACCCGGGCGTGTCGGTGGGGGTGGCGGCGCGTGGTCGCGCGGCGCGGCGTGCGGTCGCGTGGTGTGGCGTGGCCTGGTGTTGTCGCGACGTGTGGCGTGGCCTGGGTCGTGCGGTGGGGTGTGACGCCCATCCACTTTCGCCGAGTCAACGACTTCTCGCCGAATCCACTCGCCGCCGGCGGGGCGGGGGTATGCATTCGGCGCGGGGGTATGGATTCGGCGCCGAGCACGAGCGCGAGGCTCGACGCGCCCGCGATGGCGGCGCGACATCCATGCTGTGTCGCCGAATCCATCGTTCTCCGCCGAGTCCATCCTTCCCCGCCGAGTCCACCGGCCGGAGGGGAGTTGTGCGGTGGATTCGGCGGAGAAGAGTGGATTCGCGGGGCGGTGGCGCGGGCGGGCAGCGGCGGCGCGGCGAGCGGGGCGAGCGAGGCGGGGCGAGCGAGGCGGGCACGGCGGGGCGGGCGAGGCAAGCGGGACGAGCTAGTGAGGCGGGCGCACGCCGAACGCAGCGAGACGCGCGAGGAATCGATCGGGAGTCGCGATGTCGGCGGACCCCCAGCGGATGACCCGGCGACCTGTGACACCCCGAATCCAATCCTCACGCTCCTTCTCGCGCCACAGCACCTGCTCCATTGAGACGTCCGGGCCGCGCAGCGCGGGATCGGCGTACTTCGCGCGGCCATCCACCTCGGCCCACGCGTCGACGTCGTCCAGCGACATGTCGACATAGAACGTCTCGCCGCGGGGACCGCCGACCGGCACCTGGAGACGCGGGCGCGCGAAGCCCGCATCGAGGAGGCGAAGTCGACTGACGCTCTCCGCGGGGAGCTGAGCGCGACCGTCGGCCATCTCGAGGATGCGCCGCGCGCGTCGCACCCCGCGACGCCCCGGCGGCAGATGGGCTGCCACCTCACGGCAGAACCCGTCGTGAGCGACATCGTCGTAGGTGTGCGAGGAATCGACCCACGCCACGCCCCGAAGCGCGGCATCGATGACCGACACAGCGATCTCCGGCGACTCGGTGGCGAGGACATCCGCGACTGTCAGCGCGAGATCCGTGCATCTGACGCCACCGACGCTCGTGACATGCACTGGGTCGAGGTCGCGGCGATGTCGGGCGATGCGTGGATGAGCCGACACTCGCCCGTCGACGGCCGTCGACGACACGTGCACCGGGTGCGTGCGGGTTCCGTAGACCGGAAGCCCCTGCAGGACCGCTGCCGACAGATGGGAGAACACGTGCGCGGCACCCGATTCACGGCGATCGACCGCGGCGATGTGCACGAGATGGCGGTCCTCCGGCCGCAGCGCGTCGATTGAAGCGGCATCGGCATAGAGTCCGCGCCCCAGACGACGAAGCGACCCCGACTCGACGCGGCGGCTCAGCTCGCGTTCGGCCATGCCGAATCGGAGCAGCGCGGCGCGGGTGCGAATCGCGCGTCGGGCGGCGGGGACATCCATCGCCTCACTCTGCGCCGCACCGATCCGTCGGCGAGGCCTCCCGTGGCATCTGTGGAGCCCGCCCGCTCCCCCGCCAGCCGGGGAGGATGCGCCGGTGCGCCGGCGAGCGCTCGCGCACTCCCGGCGGCGCCTCATCGAATCCACCCCGCCCCGCCGACTCCACCCCCTCGCAGCACCGCTGACGGCTGGAATCGGCGCCGAGAGATGGATTCGGCGGGGCGGGGTGGATTCGATGAGGCGCCGCCGGGAG
>NZ_SCOB01000025.1:0-30279 GCF_005503465.1 Microbacterium sp. 4NA327F11
ACCCAGGCAAGTCACGCAGCCCGGAGAGAAGGAGAACGCCCAGTCGTGACCCGGTGCCTACAGCCGTGCAATCGACCTTGAGCATTAGTGCAGGCGAGCGCGAGAACTGACAGTGGAGCCTGCACACGTGCGATTCGGCGTCTCGAAAGACCCGTCCGCACGGCGTCGCGATGAACGCACCCCAAACGGACACGGTCACCGGTAGTCGCGCTTGAACTTCTTCTCCGCCTTCACCGAAGCGGCAGCTCTCACCTCATCAGCGGGCACACCCGTCTTCGCAGCGATCGCCTCCACGAGCATGTCCCGCCACTCGAGCATCTCCGCCACATGCTCACGGTTCCGGATCGTGTGCCCGCGACTGTCCGCGAGCTCGTACGTCTCGATCGCGTCGACGAGCTCGCGCTCCGCGGTCACCAGCGTGCGAGCCTCCCGGTAGCCGTGTCGAAGCGGCCGACCGTCCGGTTGAGTGATCGCCTTCGCTTCGCGCGCGGCCGCGGCTGCAGCACGCGCCTCAGCGCGGGCAGTCCGCTCCTCGGCGGCCGTGCGCTCGTCGGGGGTGAGAAGCGCGCTGGGGCGGCGGAGAACGTCGATCGGCGCGCTCGGGAAACACACCGTGCACGCGCGTTCGCCAGCTGCCTGCACGATCTCATCTTCCGTTGCGCCTGAGAGCTCCGTCATCCACGCGAACCGTGTGACCGCACCATCCCGGTTGCACGTTGAGCACGACATTCCGGAGTGGAGGTGACCGCCGGTGACCAGGAACGCTCGCGGCCACCCGCCGCGCCGTCGGAACTCATCATGGAACGGGCGCATCCTCAGAGCGAGAACAGCCCTCTCCTTCTCAGCCGCCTCCAGCGACGCCTGAAGGCGAGCGATCTCCCGATCGAGATCCCGAAGGACCGACTCTGAGGTCGTCTTCTCTCGCCGGGCAATCGAGCTAGCGAGATAGCGTTCGTTTCTCGCCATCGCGAGCACGTGGACGACATCGGACTCGTAGAGCGCCGCGAGCTCGTCATCGATCGCCGACGGGGCGAGCTCGCTGAGCGTCGGTTTCTCCTCGAGCTCCGAGGTCGGCGCGGACGACGTGCGCCCGGCGAACCGACCCCCGGCAGATGATCCTGCCGGCTCGTGCCGGTTCCCAGAGGCGTCAACGGTACCCATATGGTCGCTACCCTTCGATGAAGGTTCCGCCAGGCGACGTGTACGTCCCTGCGAATGTGCGCGGCCGGCGGCCCGTGCCGAGTGCGATGACGCGGGCGCGGTCTTCCGCGCTGACGCTGAGCTTCACGTCCTCGGAGATGACGACGACCTCGCTATCGCCCCACGCGGTGACAGAGTTCCCGTCGGCGCTGCGGGCGTGGACGACAACCCGGCCGCCGCGAACGTTGAGGTCCGCGACGCCGCTTTCCAACGTCACCAGCACCGGGGTGCCGTCGGGAGACCCGTGGACGTCGAACTCCGATGCTGGTCCGTCTGCAGCGATCACCAGATGCTGCCCCCAGCCGTCGCCGGCGCCGAGCTCCAGCGCGGACTCGGTCACGCGCTGTGGAAGCTGCACGGGAAGCCCAGAGAGGTAGGCACGCGGGTCGAACCGGTAGTCGGACATGGCGACGTTCACCCAGTCCAGCGGGCGCTCGTCCCGCAGCGGATCCTGCGGTGCACGCTCAGGCTTCGCGGTGAACTGGCCAGCGCACAGACCCTTCGAACGGTGATGGTTCCCGTACGCGTCGACGAACGTCGACGAGCTCACAGGAACTCTCCCGCGTTGCGCCACTGCGTGCCCGTCAGAACGGACTTCGTCGCCTTCGCGATCGTCTCGCCGACTTCCCGGAGCGCGCCCGGCTCCTTCGACTGCCAGCCGGCGACGTACTCGCTCGCGCCACGCAGGTGGGTCTGCATGCCGTTGGCGCGGGAGAGCACGAACGCGAAGCTCTCGGCCTCCACCTCCATACGGCCGCGGTGTCCGCCGTGGCCGGTGTGGTACTCGTCCATCTGGTCGGTGTGCCCGCAGACGATGTGTCCGAGCTCGTGCGCGAGGGCGGTCGCTCGGTCTCCCTCACCGAGGGACTCGTCAACGACGACACGGTGGCTTCCGTCCGTCGCGGTGTACGCGTGAGCGCCGCCGGAGATCGGCTCGTACGTGACGGAGTAGCCGTGGGAGATGATCGCCGCTGTCAGATCGTCGATGTAGCCGGCAGGTGGCTCCTCCGTCAGCGCTTCGTGCGCGGTCGGGAGCTCCTCGCCGTCGGTCTGAGAGACATCGAACACTGTCGTAGCCGTGAACCCCACGACGCGACGGACAGGCTTCCCGTTCGCGTCCAGTTCCGGTGCGCCGTTCTCGTCCTTCGCGTTCACCACCTTCGGTGCGAGGATCGCGATCCCACGCTCACCCTTTCGGACGGAGCGACCGAGGCTCTTCCACGTGTTGAACCCTGCCACCCGGGTCGCGTCCGGACGCTGGACACCGATGAGCAGCTGGTTGTTGAAGGAGTAGCGGTGGAAACGTCCCATCATCCTCAGGTAAGCCAGCCACTGGTCATCGTCACCCAGGGCCTCGACGGATCGCTCCAGCTCCGACTGCATCACCTTCAGCTTCTCCTCGACGCTCTCGAATCGCTGAGCGAGCGGGAGCAGGGGTGTTGATGGCGCAGGATCGCTGAGCTGGTCCGCTGGTGCGGAGTTCGTCTTCTCGGAGAACTGGCCGCCGCGGGTCGAGCCGGCAGGGCGGTGCCGGTTCCCGCGGATGTCCACGTTGGTCGTCATACCTCCATGTGTGCGGGCAGAAGCGAAACGTGCGCGGCGGTGTGCTCCCGCCAGAGCTTCAACGCTTTCGAACGCTCACGGTCCCAGGCGATGGAACGCAGCTTCTCCCGCTCACCGTCAACGATCTGACGCGCCGCATGGTCGATCTCACGAGATGTGAGCTCGTTGCGCACAGCGCGGTGGCGCATGAGCGCGAGCCTGTCGGCGAGGTCATTGAGCGGGTGCCCCTGGTGACTACGCACCCAGATCAGCTCCAGCGACCCGGTTCGCAGACGCTGCAGCGTCTCCATGAGCGCTTCCTGGTCGTTCTGCATCCAGATGCGGGCGTTGCCATCCTGGAGGGCGGCGATCGCATCGAGACTGTCAACGAACACGACCGCCTTGCCGAAGTGGTGGGGGATGTTCCTCACGAACGACAGGATGCCCGCGACCTCAGCGTCAAGGATCCCGCCGGGTGCGCGACCCACCATGAAGTCCCCGTACACGTTCACCCACGCGAACGCGCCATTCCCGTGACGAGGATGGCGTGCGCCGTCCGTCGCCCCGTACATGACTCGGCGGGCACGCATGCCCTCCTCGAGGCGCTCGAGCTCGCCGGCCAGGTCGTGTTTCGTCGCGAGCGCCCAGTCTTGGGCGGCGGCGTACTGAAGACCGTGCGCGAACGTGATGTTCTCGACCCCCGCCTCACGCAACGCATCACGCACGATCCCGTTGAAGACGCGGACGGTGATCTCCGGCTCCGAGAACGCCCCGAACCACTTCGCCAGGCTCGTCACGAGCGTCGCGACGACCAGCGAGCCAGCCTTCCGAGGCTGGATGAACCGTCGCGTCGCTCCGGCGGACGTGCGAGCCACCCACGCGAGATGATGCGCTGACTTGGCCGTGACAACATCGATCGTCAGACCCCGAGGAACATCGACCGCAGGTGGTCGTGGACGGGGCGTAGCGGGGATGGTGATGTCCATCCTTCACACATGCGCGGTGAGGCCGCGACGTGCCCTCGCCAGAGCACGTCGCGGCCTTCTAGGCGGCCAGCAGCCTCAGCGGCGGCTGCGGCGGTACCGTCGCATCATCAGCAGACTGATCGCGCCGAGGGCGGCGATGCAGCCGGAGATGACGACGACGGACGTTGTAGCGAACCCACCTGTGGCGGCGATGAACGCCACAGCAGCATTCGCGTTCGCGGTCTCGTTCGGGTCACCACATTCACCTGCAGCGACCTGGCGGCCGAGGGAGTCGGTGACGACGGCAACGAAGTATCCGACCGAGTCGAAGTCGACGTTGTTCTTCCACTTCTCGCTCGTCAATGAGTATGGCGATGCCGCGGGGAAGTAGCCGCCGGGCTGCGGGTTCGCTGTCGTCGGGGCGAGGGTCGCGACCAGAGTGCTCGCGTCGCACACCGGCGCCTGCCCCTTCTTCACCACGTACAGGTTGAAGTTCACGGTGCTGCCCTCAGGGACATACCCGGTGATCGACGCCGTGTCCCACAGGTTGGCGCCGGCGGCCGCGGTTCCCGTGCCGTCGTCCGTGGCCGCGTGGGTCGTCACCGTCAAGGCGTGGGAGGTCTCAGCGAGCACCCCACACGTGCCGCTGTGCAGGACAACGGCTGCAGGTGTCGGGCCACCGGACGTTGCCGGCGGCTGCCAGGTGAGCGTTTCCACCCAGAGGTACTTCCCGCCCTCCGAGGGAACGAATGTCGCGCTCGAATGCTCGCCGGCGGTCGTGATGAGCTGTCCCGGGTCGCTGAAAACCTCATTCGCTGGGGTGCACGCCCACGACAGGTCCGGGGTCGCTCCAGCCTGCGGGTCTGGTGTGGCGGACGGCGCGGGCGTTGAGGGTGTCGGCGCTGGTGTCCCGCTCGAGGCGGGGTAGTCGATCGCCCAGCTTCCGTTGGGGGTCTGCGTCATCGGCACCCGGTACGCGGTGAAGCTCAACGTCGCCCCCGTCTCGGGGAGCTCGCCGGTCACCGTGGCGACATCGCCGATCGCTGTAGTCAGGTCACTGCCGGCGGTCGCCGAGGTGGTGACTGCGGGAGCAGACACGACAGTCTGCTCCGTCGACGCACCGCACGCACCACGGCTGATCACGTTCCCGCTGTTGGATGTGAGCACCTCGACCCAGTTGTACGTGCCGGGCGCCTGACCTGGTGCGGGCGCCGACGTGACGTCGCCCGTCGCGCTCACGGCCACCACCGGGCTCGTCCATGCGAGGTTCGCGGCCGCGCACACCCACGCCCCCGAACTGTCCTTGACGCCGTCGTACAGCTCGAAGTGCAGGTTCGCGCCGCCCACCGGAAGCGTACCCGTGATCGTCGCCGTGTCCGTGAACCCTCGACCTGCGTACGCGGTGGGCTCCGCGACGGTACTGACCGCTGGCATCGCGATCGACTGTGTCTCAGGACCGAGGCCGAATTGGTCAGCCCACGGCTCCACGTACCCGCGATAGGCGATCGGCTGGTCCGCGGTGCGGATCTGCCACACCCAGGTGATGAACCCTGCTGACGCGTCGGGGGCGGTGATGCTCGGCGGGGTGTACTGGCCCGGCGCGGTCACGATCTGTGTGACCGATCCGAGGGATGTCGCGCCGGCCGGGGGAGAGGCGGACACACTCGGTGCGGTGGCCCCCGAAACGAAGTAGGCGGTGCCGCGGAAGGTGATCGGGATGTTCGCGCCCGTCGAGTCCTTCAACCAGTAGCCGTCCGCTGTCACGGTGAGCGTGTCGGTCGACTGCCCCGAGAGCTCGATGGTCGGCGCCGTGAGCTGCGACACCGCGGCGATCCGCATGGGGGTGACGCTCGTCTCGACACTCTGACCGAAGTCGTCGCTCCAGAAGTAGGGCGCTTGCGACGGGTCTCCGGAGGCTGGGCCAGGGATCGTCGCCTGCACGCCTGCGATCTGGTTGTTCCAGTCGATCGACCAGACCCAGGTGTAGTAGCCGCTTGTCGCTGCGGGGGTGTCGGATGTTGCCGTGTACGCGACGTTGGGCCCGTTCTGCAGGCTTGTCGTCACCGTCGCGTGTCCGAGGACGGGTGCTCCAGCGGGCACCGTCGTCGACTGGGCGGGTGGGGTGTCGAAGGGTCCGTACAGGGTGCCGTTCGCGAGGATCGGCGCGTAGTTACCGGAGGGGGACACGAACCACGGGTTGTTCGTCCCGCTCGCATCAGCGGTCGTCGAGAACGTGACCTGGTCGGTCGGGACATCCCCGCGCGCAACGAACTGGGTCGCGGTGGTCGTGAGCACCGGCTGGAAGACGGTGCTGCGCTCCATAGGGTCGATGCCGGAGACGTTGAACGGCTGGTTGGAGACCATGCCGCCGACGCCGAGGGAGGACTGCTGCCCGGACGCGGCAAGGTACACACCCACGTTCGGTGCGTATCCCGAGTTCCCGGGGGCGGTGAAAGTTCCGCTACCGCTGATCTTGTACGGGGCGCCGTCCGTCGTCGGTGGCACTCCTGTCACCTGGTAGCTGGCACCTTCCACGGCTCCGTTGAGGGTGCTGGTGCCGGTCGAGAGGAACTTGCCGTTGGTGAGGGTGATGGTTCCCGTCGACCCGGATGTGCCGTTCATCGTCACGGTGCCGTTGTAGTTGTCAGTCCGGTCGACGACGAAGTTGAGAACGCCGGAGCCCGTTCCGCCGGAGCCGGCGGTCGTCGAGTTGATCTCGTTGATGAGGTTCTGGGCGATCGAGGTGATCGTATTCACGTTCGCGCTGCCGGCGGAGCGGACCAAGGTGTAGTTCACGAGATCCCAGAGGGATGGGTGGCTGTTACCGGACGTGTCGAAGTAGCCGCCGTACAGGCTGGACTGCACCGCGAACTCGAGCGCCGCTGCCGTGTTGCGGTCGCCCGTGTTGACGTTCTCCTGGATCACCCGATTCAGGCCCGCGACCTGGTTGTCGTTGACGTTCGGGTGAGCTCCCCAGCTCGTGCTGAGGTTCGCGTTGATCCACCCGGTTCCTTGGACGCCGATGTAGGAGTCGCCGCTGCTGGGAACCGCCTTGCCGATCTCACCACACACGGATCGTGCGCCGGTGGACTGCGTCGTGAACGTTCCCTTGTACGGGTAGTAGCCGGAGGTGCCGTTGTTCCAGTTGCCCCATCCGACGCCCGGGGTGGCCGCGTCGGCGGCGGGAACGATCGCGATGCTGACGCCGATGATCGCGACAGCCACGGCGATGCCGGCGATGATCCGTCGCACTCGGGTGCTCAGTCGTTGCGCGCGCCGAAGAGCGGCTCGGGTGATGTGGCGGGGCTTGCTCATGGTGGTCCTCTCCCGCAGTGCTGACCTGCGGTGGCGGTTGCGGAGGGGGTGGCGACCCCTTCCGCAAACAGACCCCTGCGGCAACATCGCGCAGGGCCCGCGGAAGTGAACTCGCGAACGGTGGGCTCGCGCCGCCTGTCGCACGGTCATCTCACTCGCGGGTGATCGTGGGGAGCTGCCGGGTCTGGCGCGGCGCCGTGCGTCCCGGCCCGGTTGGCCCGGTGCTGTCCGGCGGGTGCCGGTCCGGGTCTTTCCTTACTCTCGACTGGGATCGGGGGTCGATTTTGGGGGTCGGCCCGGCGGCCCGGCATTTCCGGAGGACATATAGGAGAGGGAAGACATATGTGAGCCACCGAACGGTGGACATAGAGAGAGATAGATAGAGGAGAACTACTTATCTCTTCTTCTTCTTCTAGGGGTGGGGCTTCGATCCCAGTCGGGAGTAGGGAAAGACCCGGCCCAGCAGGGTCAGGGCCGGGTGGGCCGACCCTTGATTTTCCGCGGCAGAACAGGGCATCGGGTTCTGGACCGGCGCTGGGCCGGGCGGGCCAGAACCCCCGAAAACGGGTGATTCAGACCCCGAAACGCCCTCGGGAGCCGCCGGCACCCCTCACACGGTCACCGCCGGCATCCCCGCCCGAGGACGCGGTCATAGGGAACGCAAAGCGAATTGTGGCGGCCGAATCCACCCGACACCACCGATCTGACCCCGAAAACACGCCCGGACACGACGAATACCCCTCCACCGGCCCCGATTTTCGAGTGAAATCAGAGCCCGTCAGGGGTCAGGATGCGACGGGAACACGCTGCCATGCAGTGGAGGAACCATTCCGTATCGTCACATCAACGCACACACACCCGTACCACCGCACAGCACCGACAGACGCTTCCCCACGTGCCGATCTCATATCGGAAACTCGCGGTGACAGCCGCCCAGAGCAGTGCCCGAACATCATCCACCCCCACACCGACATCCACCACACGACAACGCGAACAGGACGGGCAGAACGGCAGCGGTCCCGCGCCCGTGTCACCCGGTCAAGGCTGCTCTCCGTGACCTTCGGATGGGGCGCGGGACCGCGCATGTGGAAGGTATGAGACCTCCCGCCGCTCGCTCAGAAGCCGAGGTTGCAGTCCCACTTGATTCCCCAGCTCACGCCGGGGTTCTCGAACGCCACGCGGACGTTGATCGCACCCTTCGGGTAGGACTGAGACGACGCCCAGTTCGCCCAGCCGCTGCCGCCCGTGCCCTGGCACGCGCCGGCGCCCTCGAAGATCGACCCGCGCGGCGCCGACGTGGAGCCTCCCGAACTGGAGCCGCCCGAACCCGTGGAGCTGCTGCCCGTCGACGGAGAGCTGGAGCTGCCACCAGAACTGGAGCTGCCGCCCCCGGAACCCGTGCTCCCGGAGCTGCCGCCCGACGAGGATCCCTTCGACGACGACCCGGAGGTCCCCTTCGATGAGCTCGACGGCGCCTTCGACACCGGCGGCTCCACGGCGGCAGCCGCCGCCTCCGCCTGAGCCGCAGCGTACGCGGACGCGTAGGTGTCGAACTTCGACTTCACGACGCTCAGGTCAGCACCAGACTCACCGTTGAAAGCGGACACCGACGCCTGGAACGCTGCAGCGGCGCTGCCGCTGAACGTCGTCGCCGCGCCCGCCTTCGACGCTGCAGCGATGAGGGCCTGGAGCTTCGCGGACACCTCCGCATACCGATCATCGATGCGCTGCGTCGCCGCCGAGGCCGCGAGCGTGGCCGCCTGAACCTTCGACGCCTGAGCATCGTCGGTTGCCGCGGCCGCCTGCAGCTCATCCACGGAACTGGAAGGAGACGCACCCGGGAACTCAGCCACGACAGCCGTGCTCCCCGACACCGTCCCCTCGTAGTAGCTGACTAGCTGAGCGAGGTCGTAGTTCGCCGTCGACGGATCCAGCGGCACCGTCGACGCCGACGCGAGGATCTCGTGGAGCGTCGCGAGCTGAGCCGACGCGGCCTTCACCCGATCCTTGTTCGCGACCAGCGCCGCGATGTAAGCGATGCGCTGCGAGGTGAGCGATGCGGACGCCGCCTGGAAGGTGGACAGGGCGGCCGACGTCTGCACGTTCGTGATCGTGACGGGCACCGCGACCGCAGCACCTCCACCGACGACGGCCACAGCGATCGCTGAGGCCCAGATCACCTGCTTCTTCGAGAAGCGCCGGCGCGGCTGAGACACCCCCACGCCCGCAGGCGCAGCAGCCTCAGTGATCTCGTCGCTGTCCGTGGTTCCCATGATCGTTCCTCCAGTCATCATCGCGCATCGGTTGTGCGCTGACCCCCATATGCGCGGTGTGCACACGTTTCTTGAAACAGATGCTTTCGTGCACCGCGCATGTGGGTGGCATGGCACCTGTCACCCCAGACACGCACGACATGAACGAGCGAGTCCGCGTTGCCGTGCAACTGGCGATCACTCGGCCGGTCGAGGACCTGCGGGCACGGATCGACATCCTGGCAGCCCTCCTCGACCCGGCGTACGCGACGGTCGAACGGGCCATCGCCCGTTTCGAGAGCGGCAGACGGTTCCCCACCACCGAGCGCGAGCAGATCGCGGACTATGTGATCAGGGCGATCGAGCGGAAGGTTCTCGCTGCCGACAGCTTCCCTCTCACCCACCTTCAGACGATCAGCCCGTCAGCATGGGTGCAGAGCTTCGCGCGATCCTGCGTGCCATCGGGTGTGACCGAAGTGCGCCGCAGTCGTGCACGCGCCTCCAGCTCGGGCTCGCTCGAGGAACGTATCACCATGCCCCCAGCGCTCATCGTCCAGTCGGCCGAGGACGCCTACCTGGGCGCCGCGGATGAGGACCTCGCCGAGACCCTCTCGGAGCAGCTGCACGAGTGGGAGGCGGAAGGGCACACGAAGTACGAGCGGGTCATCCGCGTGGGCGCGATCCTGCGCAGCCTCAGGGATGTGCCCGCCGTTCACCTCCGCACTCGAGCGGATCGTCGGTGGGTGGAGAACGTCATCGACGCCCCCGACGGGGCTGAGCTCATCCGTGAGTCGTTGATCGCGTTCCGTGACCTCTGCAACGGGAACCCACGCTGGGAACAGATGGACGTCGACGACCGGCTGATGGACCTGTGGCTCGACTTCACCGCGGATCACGCGACCACCCTCATCGACGGCGAACCAGCCGTCGCTGTCGGCATCGTGCGATCAGGTGTGACGTTCCCTCCCCGCCCACAGGAAGCCGTCCGGCTCGAACTGCGTCGGGCGCTGAAGTCGCTCAGCAGGCGAACCGGCTGGTCATCTCTGGTGATGGACCTCGAGCGTTCCTGGACAGCGGAGATGCACGCCGCACGACGCGCGCACGACAACATGGACCGTCGCACCGACACGGAAGCCGAGAGTGAGCGCCGCACGGACGCGGAACTGTGGGAGCCGATCGCCCGGAAAGCCATCGAGTTCCCCGACGCCCCGCTCGGAGCTTCCGTCCGAACCGTCGACGATGTCGACCGGGTCCTCGGATCAGCTCTCGCCGCTCTCAGCATCTGAGCCCGACTCCGCGCCTGGTGCGATGTAGAGCTCCACCCCGCCCACAGCTCCGAGAGCGTCAAGGAAGCTTCGCTCGGTGGCCGGGTCAAGGAGAACGACGCTCGGCCCCGTCGGGACGCGAAGGTTGGTGTACGGCGCGTACCCGGACGCCACTAGCAGAAGGGGGATGTTCGACTTCCACTCGGCGAGGTCGACGACCTCCTGCCGGCGGTCGTGCAGAAGGACGCTCAGCGCGTCCTCGGAGAGCGTCCCGTCGCTCACGCTGGCAACGATCAGGCCCTGCGCGAGGTTTGCAGCATCCGCGATCGCGTCGAGGCGGGCGGCGAGCTGCTCAACGTCAGCCATTCGGGCGTGACCGGGGATCAGCTGATCGACAACGTCGCTGATGGTGTCGCCGGCGAACTGCGCCGCATCGGAGATGCGGAGGGCAACGTAACGCGGCCGAGTCGAAGTCAGGTCCATGGGATCTCCTCAGTGGTGGACAGCATTCCCGCTACGACGATCTCGAGCGGAAGTTCGGCGGTGAGAGTGTCGACGATGTCGTCGGCAGAAACGAGCCCGGTCACGACGAGGGCCCACGGAATCCACGCGACAGTGCGCTGCAGGAACATCACCCACACACGGTCAGCCGGCGACGCCCGCCGGGCGCGGAGTGGGCGCTCGACCTCAGGCGCGGACGGTAGCGGGACGGCGAGAAGCCAGCCGTCGACTCTGCTCTCCGGGGAACCGGCGACACTGATGCCGTTCACTGGGCGCGGCTCGGCGCGCGAAGCGCTCTTCACGACCTCCCGCGTCATCCGTGCGCCGCTTCCGTGACGGCACGTCGGGCGGCGTTCGCGCGCGCGAAGCCGGTCAGAGGCTGACCAGTTTCGGGGTCAACCTCCCACGCCTCGAGAGTGCGAGGGCCACGACCGAATTGAGGCTGCTCACGGTCATGGTTCGAGGCGACAACATCCGCGAGATCAGGGAACCGCGTGTGCACATCCTTCGGGGACGGCCGTGTGGCATCGAGCTGGGAGGGGTCGAGCTCCCGGACGCCGCGGCTTCGCAGCTCGTTGATCAGCTCATGCTCGCTCGAGAAGTAGGACTTGAAGATTCGCGGTCGCTGCCCCGCGAGCTCCGCCACTCCGACACCTCGTGACGCGGCCTCGTCGTTGCGAATGTGCTCCGGCACGGTCGGCGCGGAGGTGACGTCCGTCAGCAGAAGACGGCGGTTCGCTTCCGTCGCTCGCGGCCCGAGGATGATCTTGTGCGGGAGGTTCGTGCGCAACGCGGTGCTGATGCCCGTGTTCGTGGTGGCGACCTGTGTCGAGACGACCAGGTGGTAACCCACGAACCGCTGCTCCGCCGCGATCTTCTCGATGTAGGTGCGGATCAGCTCACGTGCGTAGTTCCGTGACTCCGCCTCACGCCGCAGAGGATCGTCCCCATCCAGCCGCTTCGGAACGGTGTCCATGCTGAACAGACCGGTGAGCTCGTCGACCACGATCACCACCTCGCGCATACCTTCACGGAGGTCCGCGGGAAGCTCGGACAGCTTCTTCACGCCGTAGCGCTTGAACACCTGCGCCCGCCGCTCACCCTCACGGTAGAGAAGCTCGAGTGTGGTCGCATTCTCCTCGTACGACTCGCACCCCCACCCTCCGGGCCGCACGAACGGACGCCACGCATCGAAGTCGACGGCCTTCTGGGGCACGTCGATGATCGCGAGCTCCGCGCCGGCACCGAGAGCGCCGGCGATGATCGCGTTGAGAGTCGTGCTCTTACCGGCTCCAGCGATACCGCCGAGTTGCATGTGCGGTGCGGCCGCGAAGTCGAGGAACATCGTCTCGTTGGCCTGATCGCCGCGATCAGCGAGAGCTTCACCGATCGGGAGCGGTGCGAGAGACTCACCCGCCGGGCGAGGAAGGATCTCCAGCGGGTAGCCGACGATCGGAGCGAACGTCGGCGGGATCGACGGGATGATCTCGGCGGTGAGAGTTGAAGGGTTGCTGGTGAAGTACCAGCCGGGCCGGCCGACGATGAGCTCGGCGACCTCGGTGAGCTTGTCGTCGTGCTTGGACGGCGTGTACGAAGCGGGCAGCGTCAACGTGAACCCGCCGTCCCGGCGCCCGCGCACTTGCACATCCCACGGCTTCACCCCCAGAGCGTTCGCGCACGCACTCCGGCAGCGCAGCTCCGCCTCGTTCAGTCGAGTCAGCGTCGCCTGGTTGATGAACGGGTCGAACTTGGTCATGAAGTAGCCGGCGTGAGCGGGATCGATCTCCAGGTCGGCGGCGACCTTCTCGCCGTCAGCGGGCTTCGTCCCGCGCTTCAACTCGACCTTGTACGAGCTACTACCTCGCTGCGCGTCCTGATCAAGGTCCACACGGGTGAGGAGGCTTCGCCGTGTGAGAGTCACCGTGCGCTTGCCGTCCACGGTGCCCAGAGACTGCACTTCCCAGCCCGTCCCGCGGCCGGTCTCCTCGACCTTCGCCAGCAGCACCTCCAAGTGCTGGGACGCGTTCGGATCGAAGTTCTCGCCGACGGGCACGTGAAGCCGTTCGATCGCCACTGCTCCTCCGTCCACGGGCGGCATGCCCCATCTCACAACCCCTGCGGCAACGAACGGGCGGGCCGCCGATCCCCGACAGATCAGTGCGGCCCGCCCGCGCCTAGCGTGCAGCCAGGCGTGTGTCACACGGCACGGAGCTCCTCACGCCGCCGTCGTCGTGTGACATCCTCCGGGCTCGTGGAAGCGAGCCGCAGGAAGTCAGGGTTGAGGGTCACTTCGACAGGCGCGACCCTGTTCCGAAGATCCACATGGAGGAAGACGGATCCGCGAGCGAGACCGCCGCGCTCGTCGCGCAGGGCGCGAAGACTGTCCCAGTTCAAGCCGGCGCCGTCGGAGAGGTACCGTTCCGCGGTGATCCGCCGGAGGAGGGCCGTGTTGTCCTCGAGGCCGAACATCTTGAGGGCGGCTCGTGCCTCATCCTCGTCTTTGATGTGCCCGATGAGCCCGCGCGAGATGTAGCCCTTCAAGCCGATGGACAGCTGCAGGGACGGCTTCTGCGTGTAGAGGATCGGCAGAACACCCCACGTCCGTGCGAGGCGACCGACCTGGTCGAGGTCGGAGGGCGCGGCCTTCTCCATGATCCAGGACTCGTCGAAGTGGATGACGCCGTCACGGCCGCGCAGCGCCGCCATCCCTCCCCAGATCAGCATTCGGATGATGTTCATCGACGTGCGCACGGTCGGGGAGGAGTGCGCGCTGATGTCTCCGGTGAAGTTGTCCGGCGGAAGGTCGAAGCTCGTGTCTCCCACCTCGACAATCGTCATCCCCGACGAGAGGGACAGTGCCTTCGTGGTGGGGAGCATCCCGAACGTTGCCCGGAACGTGGGGAAGACCTCGGCGAACTTGAAGATCGTGTCGGCGATATCGGGGGCGATGATTCCCTTCTCCCGGGCGATCATGAGCGCCTGGCCGGTGGCGGTCGCACCTGCCGCCACACCGGACGCGATCGCGTAGCTGATCTCCGTCATGTGCCGGGCGATGTCGGGGCCGAACGGGTTCACGGCCGCGATCATCGACGCGGCCTTGGTGATCGCTTCGTTCCGATCCGAGATTGTCCTCAACGGGTCGAGAGCTCCGTCGGACGAGGCGTAGTCGCCAAGAGTGGCGCGGTGGACCCCAGGTGCCCTGGTGAACTCGCCGAGCGGCGCCCCCGGCTTCGGGTTGATGACCAGCTGCGGTGCGTCCATCCGGTGGAACTGGTCCGCGAGGAACTGCGCCAGGACGGTCTTGCCGGAACCTGACGCGGCATACACGCCGAGGAGGGGGTAGGTGTCCTCTCCGGCCGCCACCGCGGCCGTCGGCGACAGGTACACCGGCTGACGGTCCCGCTCCGTCAGTCCGAGGAACGCTCCGTTGGAGTCCCCTGCCCGGGAGATGGAGGGCAGCGCACTGAACGCGATCGTCGTGTCCGGCAGGTCATGGAGGAGGGGGTTCGCGCGAACGGCTGAGCAGACCATCGTCTCGTGCCATGCTGCTGCCTGCCGATTCAGCATGCTCGAGAGCACCAGCCCATTCGGTGCGAGCTTCTCGATGTCGGAGACCACACCGGAGAACCCGACGATCACGCTGGTCTCCGTGAGCGTTGCCGGGCCTCCTTGCGCGTACCCGTTCTCCACGCTCCCGAGCTCCGCCTCACGGTCGAGGAGCTCTTGACGGTCGAGCTTGCCTTGCGCCTGCAGCTCGCCGAGCTCGTCACGGTAGCGCTTGCGCTGACCGCGCAGCTCGTTCCGCGTGACGTGCGCGGGCTCCACCAGCGCTCGGATCGAAATGACCCGCGCGTCCTGGTCGAGCAGCGACGTCACCCACTGGGCGTCCGGCTGGCGGGCGTCGGCGTATCTCAGATCGAAGTCTTCGACCGCAGCGAAGCTGATCGCGTACTCGTTCTGCTGGGCGGGCCAGCCTGAACAGTCGAACAGGTCCACTTCCCGCGCCCGATGAGCTGCTTCGACGGTGCGGAAGTAGTGCAGATGCTCTTCGTGGGGGAGGACGGGGATGCCTTTCGACTTCCCATGGTTCCACCACGAGTCAGCGAGGTGCAGGTCGGCGGCCTCTGGGATGGCGAAGCCCGCGCGGGAGAGCGCGGTCGCGACCTCCTCGCGATCCCGGTCGTAGTCACTCAGCGGCGCCCCGCCGTACTGCAGCGTCTCCGACACGGACTCGATAGCCGATCGCCACCCGCCGGTGCCTACGCTCGTCTTCAGCTTCACGCCGAACAGCAGCACCCGCCGGATGACCGTCTGCTGACCGTACTCGCGTGACAGGTAGTCCCGGATACGCGAGTCCCGGGGTGGCTCGTACAGGGTCGGCACGTTCAGCAGCAGCGCGTGCGTCTGCCGGTAGGTCTTCTTCACCCGGGAGCGATGGCCGCCACGACCCGCCATGGCCGCGATCTCCTCGTATGCGGCGAACAGCGGCAGCCCGACGTTGACCGCATCCTCGGGTGACCGTGCGTCGGTCACGGACGCCATGGGGACGGCGCGCCACAACCACATCGAGTTGTCGGTGCCCGGCCACAGTCCGTCGCGGAGAGGCCGACGGGCTCGTGTCTCCCATTGCGGCCGGGTGGGGATCTCCGCCGCCGCCCGTTGAGCTTTCGACATCAGTTCCCTCCGTCGCTTGTCGGAGCCGGTGTGCTGGTGATCGTGACACCGGTCAGCGCGTTGCCGTACGCCTGGAGTGCTGGCCCCGTTCCCGGGCCGCCCCAGGCGACAACGATGGGTGACGCGGTGTCTGCGTCCTGCACGAGAAGGTCGTAGCTGATCGGGGTGGGTGTGCTCTGCCCCCCGGTGGTGGGCTGCTGCTGCCCGGTCCACCAGATGGACAGTTGTGCTCGGACGATCACCGTCGACGGGGGAGCGGTCTGCCCCTGAACGGGGCGGTACCCGGAGGTGACGACGTTGACGTTCGCGATGGACGAGACACCGGCGAGCGGGACGTAGGAGTGGGATTCGTCCTTGTCCGCCACAGCACGCCGCAACGCGCCCGGGTCTCCGGAGGTGAACGCTTTCGCCCACGCCGACACCGCGTCGCTGACGTTCGCCGACGGTGTGGTTGTGCTGTAGCCGAACCACGTCGCGATGGTCCCGGGCACGGTGGCGTTCGCGAGCGGTGTCAGCGACGGGGAAGCGGTCACGGTGGCCGCGGCGCCGTCAACAGCCACCTGCACTGTCACGGTGAACAGGGCTCCCGCGCGCAGCGCGGTGAACGTGTGGGTCTCGAAGTGGTACGCGGTCGCGGTGGTCGAGGAATCCGTCGGCGCCGGCGGGTCCTCCACCGTGTAGCCGTCCCAGGAGATGATCTGCCCACCCGGGAGCGGCGAGGGAGTCGAGGCGAGCCACGAGTCAACGGCGGTGACCGCGGCTGCCTTCCCGATCGAGTCGTTCACTGACCGTGACGCGGCGGACGGATCCGTTGAGGCCGGTGGTGTCGTCGCGGCAGCGAGCGTCGCGAGGGCGGCGAGCACCGCCAACGGGACAGCCACGAACGCGAGCAGCGTCAGCGTGACCCGGAAGCGGCGTTCCGTTCGGCGTGACCGCTTCACGCTGGGTGCGTCAGCGTTGTACTCGACACCCTCGAGCTCCCACACGGAGCGGCGTGCGCGCTTGGCCATGCTCACCACACATTCCTGCCGCGACCAGTTCGGACGTGGCGTTTGCTCTTGCGCCGGCGAATCCTGCGCAGTTCCGGCATGGGAAGGGTCAGCGCGAGCAGTGCGCGCTCGGCGGCCAGCGCTGCCCGCCCGTCGGAGTCTGTGCGGAGCGCTTGGAGCACGTCGCGCGTCTGACCGGGCTCGGCGGCGAGGGCACGTCGGACGTCCACGATCGGGCAGAAGAGGAGTGCGTCCACGCATTCCTCGCACCGGCGCCGTCCCGCGCTCCACTCATGACGGTCGATCCGTACGTGGCACGGCGTCCAACACCGACGGCACGACCCTGCAGGGAGGTGCGTCGGGTGTCGGACGTCGTGGTAACGCCACGACCGGCATCGAGGCATCGGCGGGCTACTTGCGGACGAGGGTGCGCACGCGCTCGAGACGGTCGAGCGGGACGGCCTTCAAGCCGGCGATCGCTTCGGCCACGCCGAGCGCCGCCTTGGTCTCATCGCTAGGCAGGTTGCCGGTGGTCGCACCGACACTGGAGAGGACCGCCCAGATGTGCCGGATCTGCTCCCGCTCGAGCGCGACCGCACGGGCGGCGGCGGCGAAAGCGGAGTCCTTCGCCAGCTGAGCCAGCGTGAGGATGTCGTTGATGGCGCTGACGTTCACGCGCGGGCTGGCGATGATCGCCGCGGCGAGCGTTGCCGGGTCGTCCTTCACACCGAGGACAACGGCGAGAACCTTCACGTCCTCCTTGTCGGCTTCGGTGAGCTCGACGTACTTGGCGATCGCCTTCGAGGCGGCCTGCCGAAGTCCGTGGCGCCGCGGCTTGGCTGCCGCCTTGACGTCGCTGTCCTGCTCGGCAACCTCGTCCTCGGTCACGATCTCGTCGAGGCTGTCCTCGTCGAAATTGTCGTCGCCGGTCTGCAGGTAGGCGGACGTCTCCTCCTCGTGAGGCTCCTGGAATCCGCTCTCGTCGTATCCGTCAGCGGTGTCAATCGTGGTCTGGGACATGCGGTTCTCCTAGTCGGGTGAGGTTCCACCCGCAAACCCCTGCGGCAACATCCCCGAGCATCGGCGAGGACGGCCGACAACGGCGTGCACTGCAGCGCCGTCGACCACGGATCGGCTCAGATGCCGCCACGACACGACTCCCCGCACACCCGACGAGCCATGACGGACACACCCCGCTGCGAGCTCATAGTCGGCTCCACCGGGACCGCCCGGCACCGCGCATGTGGGGAGCATGGTTCTCGACTTCTCGATCCCCAACGCCGCATGGAGCGGCGGGCACCTGATCCTCGCTGACGACGTCGCGGTATCGAAGGTGCGCCGCAAGCGGATGTCCGCGTCCGTGGCGTCGAAGACCACACAGTGCCCGGCATCCATGGCGATCTCGCGTCTCATCCCGAGCCCGCCCGACCCGTTCGGGAACCGTGAGCTGGGAACCAGCGCACACGCCGTGCTGGAAGCGTTCTACCAGCTGCCGCCGGCGGGGCGGACGATCGCAGCTCTCGATGTGAAAGTGCGAACCGTCGCGAACGTCGAATGGGCCACCACCAAGCTCGAGCGGCAGTCGCCGGAGCTCCTCCGAGCCAACGCCGACAACCACGCAGAGTGGTTGAAGATCATCAGCCAGTACACGCGAGGCATCTTCACGGTGGAGTCGCCCGCCGACATCGACTGCGCCCACACCGAGTGGGAGCTGAAGCTGAACATCGCGCAGGGCATCAGCGGAGACCCGCTCGGTGTGCCGTCGGTCTTCTACATCGACCGTGTAGACCGGAAGCCCAGCGGGGAGCTGGAGGTGAAGGACTACAAGTTCGCCACCGACCCGAAGAAGCTGCGGAAGCCGAACCCTCGATACGGCGACGACTATGGCGATCAGCAGCGGCTGTACACCCTCGCCATTGAGGCGGAGACGGGTGAGCGCCCCACATCCGCGACGCTGCTGTACCCCGTGCTGGGAGGCACTCGAAAGATCGACGTCAGCGAGGACGCGCTGCGGACCACCGCGATCGCGTACCGGGCTGCGTGGGACCTCATGAACGCGTCCGCGGACCGTCAGCTCTTCGAAGCGCGCCCGTCCGCGCTGTGCGGCTGGTGCCCCGCCGCGAACTCATGCCCCGTCGCGAACGTGACGACCGAGAAGGCTTCTACCGCGGCCGCGAAACAGCCCTCCGCCATCCAGCTCGGCATTCCCGTGATCCGTGCCGGTGCTCGCGCGCAGGACGTTCTGGTCGCCCCGGGCGAGCAGCACCCCCGGCAGCCGATCGCGCCCGTCGAGGGTGACCTCTTCCCGGTCACCGCGGAGACCGCAGCCGGCGCCGTCGACGCTCCCTTGAACGAGGTCCCGACGCCCGCTGAGGAACCCGCGTACGCACCGCGCATGTGGGAAGGAGAACAGGCCGGGGCAGCTGCCGCGGCGCACACGGAAGGACACACAGCAGCAATGAGCGAGAACATCCAGGTTCGACCGGAGGCTCCGGCGTATGAGGAGACGGTGGGCGCCGCGCTCAACCTGAACTCGTTCGCGGCGATCGCCGTCGCAGGCATCACCGCCATGTCGTTCGAGCACCTGATCGGCAACAGCCAGACCGCGTCACGCGAGTCGATCTCGCGACTGAACAACATCCTGGCCGGGATCATCCTGCGCGCCCAGCACCAGGTCACCGGCCAGCACCGATTCCAGAGCGGCGCGCAGACCCGCCTGCGCGGGCTACTTCACACCAGCCTCGAGCATCGGCCTGCGCCCTTCGGTGGCTCCGCTGCCGACTGGCAGTCCTGGATCGAGCGGACCGAACGGTTCCTCGTCATCGGGCTGAACGAGGCGATCTCCCTCTGGGAGCGCAGCCCGATCGCCAACGACGACTACCTGTACTTCGCCGTCGAGCCCGCCAACGCCCCCACCCCCGCCTACAGCTGAACCGAAGGACACCATCATGACCGAGATCAACGACGCGGCGAAGGTCGCGATCATCACCAGCGCCGCGCAGATCGCCGGCAAGGGCGCCTCCCCGGATGAGGTCGCGGGGGAGGTCTCGCGCATCCTCGACCTTCTCGCTGAGGGGTCGCCCGCGCAGCGTGCGTTCGATCGCTCCGCGCAGCGCTCCGCGGCGACCGTGGACACGAAGGGGTTCGCCGGGACGATCCTCTGGGTGGACAAGGAGACGACCAGCCAGCGCCCGATCGTCTTCCTGCGCACCGCGCCGTCCGAACATCACCCGGACGGGATCGAGATCGTTCGCATGGACCGTCTCGACTCGCAGGAAGGCGAGTCGGCGAAGCACCTCGCCCGCCGCGCGACGGAACTGATCGGCCACCGGGTCGGCGTGAGCGTCGCGGTCGAGAAGGCCGGCGGCAAGAACGTGCGCATCCTCCGCTCGATCGAGGATCGTGGCGTCGACTCGGACGCGCAGGGTCTGACCCTCGCCGACGGCTGGCGGCACATCCCCTGGGGTGATGCGAACTACGCGAAGATCGCCCCCAAGCTGGAGCGCCTCAACCGGCACTTGCAGCCGGCCTGATCCAGAGCAGTCGCCACATGCCCGCATCCTCACCGCGAGGATGCGGGCATGTTCGTGTCAGGGGAGGTACTTGATCTCTGAGGGGTTGACGGGTGCGCTGCCGAGGTCTGACGCATCGAGTAGCGCTTTCACACCAGCGATGCGCTGCGTCATGGTCGGCCCGTCCGGCGGGCCGACGCGGACTTCCGTGATCGGTAGCTGCAGGGTCGCCTGCGGCGCTTTGCCGTGGGGGTCGCCGTCGTAAGGGTGTGCGATGCCAACGGGAGCGTAGGGGAGGACGCCGCGAGCGGTGGCGCGGAAGAGCGGCTGTTCTCCGCGGCCCAGGCGCGCAATCAGTCGGACTTCCTTCTCATCCTCGAACTGCGGCGGTTTGATGCACGCCGCAAGCGCCAACAGCTCGTCAGAGGCGAGTCGGAATGCTGCCTCTCGGTACCCCGGCTTCGAGCTCGAACGCTCCAGCGATGCCACGTTGTTTGTGGGGTCCTGTATCCCGTCGACGACGAGTCCGATGAGCTCCTGCTGCCGTTCGGGATCGTAGGCCACCGTCGCCCAGGGGGTGTCATGGACGAGTTGCTCGCGTCGCCGCTTGTCCGGGAACACGCTCAGCCGCTCACGGGTCTCAAACCTGATCGCGTATCCCGATGTTGCGGCGTATGCACGCCACTGACCGATGCTGTCGTGATCGTGGGAGGCTGACGTGACGAACACGCTGGACTCAGCGACCATCCGCTGTCGGTGCTCAGGGACACTCACCCGCTGGAGGGCCGTCTGGACGCTCGGCAGGCCGTCGGACGGTTGATAGCCCCGGTACCACTCGCTGATCCGATCAAGCCCGTACGCCAACTCCGTGGGGTCGTTCAGCAGCTTCGTGCTCGTGGCCCACAGCCTCCGGGACGACACAATCCCCACAAGCCCCGCAGGGTCGGTGTAGTGCCAGACGGCCGGGGGTGGCTCGGAAAAGATCGCGACCGTCGCGGACCAGACGCCCCAGCTCCTGTCCCTGTCCATCGGCTCTGGATGCTCCACGTCGCCAGACTAGGGGCGCACGCTCACCCAGGCAGAACCGGGCGCGCGGCGATGACGATAGATGAACCAACGCCCCACAGCACATACGCCGTCATCGGAAGCGTCAGAAGCCACTCGCGCACGGACCCGGCATGGCCCAGGATCGGAACGGTGATGTACCCGTTCTCATGCCAGAACGTCGTGATCGGTTTCCCACGCCACGACTTCGGAGGCTTCGGGTTCCACGGCCACAGGAACGGCACACCCTCGATCGTCAGCATGTCACCGAGCAGGTGCACGGCGTACCCCACCCCAATGCAGACCGGCAGCCACGCGAACTCCGACGGCGCGAAGAACGCGACCGCGGCCGCCAGCACGAACCCGAACAGCCACGCCTTGAACCACGATCGCGCGAGCTTCAGGACCTTCACGCCGAACGTCGTGCACGCCGCGACGACCACCGCGGATCCGATCTGCACAGGCTGATGCCACCACGCGAACGTCCACGTCACGAAAGACATACCCCACGTGGCGAGGGTGATCAGCGCCACCGCGAGCAGCGAATGCATGCCATGCCGGTGCCCGCCGGTGAGCTTTCCGATCGCGCCAGCCGCGACCTGCCCCGCCACGGGGACGGAATGGGCGATGGTGGCGTTGTGGTGGTCCGCGTCAGGGAGTAGAGCGGCGCCGGCGCACACGACAGCGCCAAGGGCGACCGCGGACGGCGTCAGCGGGTACAGCCCGAGCGCGGGGACAGCCGTCGCGGTGACAGCGACCCAAGCGGTCGCGCCGCTGATCGCGTGGCTCGTTCCCATCATGGTCTCGCCTCTCAGTCGAAGAGCTCGTCGTGGGCGATCTCGCGTCGCGGCTGCGACGCGAACACGTCATCGAGAACGATCGGTGCCGCAACCGGCGGTACCGCGAACACGTCCGTCTCGAGAGGCATGACCTCGACGGCGCTCACGCTCTCCACATGCGCGGCGGGAGCGAGCACGCTGAAGTCCGTGACGGTCGTCCGTGCGATCGCGGCCCGGGCGAGCTCGGCGTAGAGGATGCCGATCTCATCGACCTCGCCCGTCATCGGCGAGGCCCACGTGAGATGGGTCACGTCAGGGTGCTCAGCAACCCACTGCAGGATCGCGTCGATCGCCGGCACACCGACACGCTCCGGACCGGGCGGCAGGTCGTCCAGGTCGACGTCGCCAGGCTCCTCCGCGGACACACCGGGCCCAACGATCGTCACAGCCCGAGCCGGCAGCGGAGGATCGTCCTCAGCGCCCGGCGCTGGCAGCGCGTCGAAGTCGATCCCGAGATCGACTGTGCCGATGTCGATCACCTCATCCACCGCATCCCCGTCATCCGATCCGTCGTCGACGGAGATGCGGCGGCCGTGAACGGGTGCCGCGCCCGCATCAGGGATGAGGTCGGCGGCGCTCACGCGCTCGTCGTCCGCGAGCGGTGCGCGTGCCGCTGCAGCACGCGACACCAGCGACTCGACGTGACCGGGCGCGTCGAACCATGCCTGGAAGACGTTCCCGCGGCTGGACGTGGACTCGAACACACCACGCCCCTTCGGGACCTCATCGCCCAGATCGGGTGTGTCCGTCGGGTTCTTCAGTGCGGACAGGCGTGAACCGTTCGACGCGCGGCCGAGCAGCACGACCGACATGTTGTTCTTCAGGGACCCGCCACCAGGGATCTGGTCGATCGTGTCCTTCTTCAGATCCTGCGCAGCGAGCACGAGAGTCACACCGGTCGATCGCGCCAGACGCACGAACCTGCCTGCGCGCGCGCCGACGTTCCGTCGCGCGTCGATCTGCCGGAGAGCTTCCGCGTGGATCAGCTGCTCCGCTTCGCTCGCCCTCTCCGGCAGCGGCTTCGGGCGGTCCGCGCCGATGATGAGCTCCGTGAACTCGTCGATCAGGACCACGATGTGAGGCGGACGCACCTCTGGGGGCAGCTGCAGGTAGCTGGACACCCCGTACTGGCCGTTCAGCTCACGGCGGCGGTCCACCTCCGCGGAGACCACATCCATGATCGCCGACGCTTCCTCCTCGGTGATCGCGATCGCCTTCGCCCACGGCGCCGACCATCGGAAGTCGGCGGCGAACTTCATCGGGTCGATGATCCAGAGCTCGCAGCCGCGGAGGATCGACCCGATGATGATGTTGTTGAGGTACTGGCTCTTGCCGGACCCGGTCCCGCCGAGCACGAGCAGGTGCGGGTCGATCGTCCAGTCGAACTCGACCGGCGCGCCGTCCACGCTCGAACCGAACGGGATCGCCTTCGACGACTCGATGACTTCCCAGTCCATCGGCGCCGGGAACGGCAGCGGATCCATCTGGCTGACAAGGAGCCGCACTTCGGCCGCCGTGTCGCCGTCCCGGTCCATCAGGAAGAGGTTCCCCGTCGCGGTCATCAGCTTCTGCCGTGACTCACGGATCTGCGCGCGCGATGTGCCCGCGGGAAGCTGGAAGAGAAGCTCGAGCACTTTCGCGTTCTTCGGCAGCTCCCTCGATGACTGCAGTTGCGGCGCGTCCCCGTTCGCCCCGAGGATCTTCGCGGCCGCGAACGCCGCCTCCCAGTCCAGAGCCACTGTCAGCTCACGGTTCCGAGGGCGCTCGAACGTCACGTTCGGGGAGGCAGGGTTCGCGCCGGCCACGATCCGGCAACCTTCAGCGTCAGCGGTCACCCGCAGCCACTCAGCAGCGCCGAGCCCCTGCCGAATCTTCTCCGCAGCGGCCTTCACCGCGAGGAGGGTGACACCGCCGTACAGTCGCACCCGGATGTCCCAGATGTGGCCGGTGCTGGCGGGTGAGGTGAGACAGATCGCGGACAGCACCTCGCCGCGGGGGAGATGAGCACCGTCGAACGCCGCGTTGACCGCGGCCGCGAGCGCCCACTGCGTCGCCTCGGACTGTGCGACACCGCGGCCGGGGCGGATTCGGGCGGGGTTTCGGGGGATCGGGTCCGCCGACCACAGCACACGGAACGCGCCCGAGTGTCGGCCGCCGGCACGGTCGTCGGCGCCCTTCCATGGGGTGACCGCCACGAACGGCACGTTGTTCAGCGTCGACTGAAGCTTCCGCTCCTTCTCCGCCGTCATGTACTGTTCCGGCTCGACAGCTTGCGCGGTCATGAACGGCTGTGACTCGATCACCTGACCGCTCGGGAGCTCGTACTTCCGGTACACGGATGTCTGGATGTACGGCTGTTGCTCGCCCATCTTCAGCACGTCACGCCACCGTTGCGCCCACGCCGCCTCTCGGGCGAGAACGTCGAAGCGTGCCGCGAGGTCCTCGTCGACGAATCGTGCAGACCCGGAGGTCAGATCGCCGACGTAGACGACACCGGCGGGTGTGTCGCAGATCGCTTCAGCGCCGATGAGGCCCGGCAGTGATCCGGCGATCATGCCCATCAGTGCATCCCCGGCTTCCGCGCTCACCCAGGTCGACGAGTATGCGGCACGCGGGGTGACCGAGTCGGTGTCGTCGCCCGGCTCAGTGTCGGGAGCGTCCGGCTCGAAGATCGGGGTGAAGGTCTGGAGGAGCGGCTGTGGGTGACCGAACGTTTCAGCGGCTCGAGCTGCCGCGGTGCGAAGCGCGATGCGCAGAAGGTCATCGTCCGCTCCGATAGCGCCGAAGTCGACCGTCGCGTCCAACGGCCAGGACACGATCGACGCGCGCAGCGGGTGCCGTGAGCTGAGGATCGGCTGCCCGGACGAGTCGATGTCCGGCTCGGAGAGAACAGTCACTCGGGTGCCCGCCCCGACCGTCGGGGTGATCTTCGCCTGCAACGCGATCAGGCCCGCCGCGCCCAACGTGGCCGGCGCCTCGAACGTGTCCACGGTGACGGGGGAGGCCGCGCCGGACGCGAGCGACCGGCGGGCGAGCAGGACCGGTGCGGGATCCTGCTTCAGCAGCACCCACCGTGCCGCCCACTGCTCCCGAGCGCGCACGAGCTCACGCCACTCGTCGAGTCCCTCGGGCAGCGAGCGAGCGCGGAGGACTGCCGCTGCAACTATCAGCGCCGCGCCCGCTGCAGTGACAGGCAGAGGGCTGATGAGCCAGTCGAACCCGGCGGCGGTCACTGCCACGACGACCGACGTGAACACGACCGCCGTGAGGGCGACAGCCCCGATCAGTGGACCGACCGGGCTGGTCCCGCGCGCCGCACTGGTCGACGCCAACGTCCACAGGGTGAGCGCAGGCTGCGGGTCCTGAGGCGCGGCGTGCCGACGCCGAACTGCAGCGACCTGGGCGACAACCACATACCCGGCGGCTGCGTTGACCCACGGCAACCAGATGCCGGAGCCGGGAAGCACACCCCACGCGTCCAGCGCGTCGACGGGCAGCGTGAAGGTGACCGCGGCAACACCCAGCGCGATCATGCTCGTGAACGCGGCAGGGAGGAGGAACCAGCGCAGGAACGCGGCGGTCACCGACCAGCTGGACGCGCCCCTGGCGGTCAGCTGCTGCTGCGATCTCTTCCAGTCGGCCGGGTCGTTGAAGAGCCAGCCGCTTGACGGCACCAGAAGGCTCCAGCGCAGGTCCGCCCAGATGCGATGCCGGGTCACCGACCTCTCATCGACGGGCGCGCCGGCGCCGCGGGCGGGAGGTGCCGGCGGGACGCTCATCCACGCCGCGAACGTCAGGCCCGCGGCCAGCACGACCAGCGCCGGCAGACGGAACCATGCCGCCGCCACGGCGCCGATGACCGCGAGCACGGTCACGAACGGTGCGAGGTTTCCGGTCGGAGCGGCAGAGCGCACTTGAGCCATCGTCGAGAACCTTCCGTCAGCGAACCAGAGGCCGAAGCGCGGCGACGATCGCAGGGTGAGCGCTCTCCCGCGGAAGCGTCCGCGCCAGCACGCGCGAGAGACGCGGGCCAGGGACCGCGCGTGCGTCCGTCGGCCGATAGAGCGCCGTGAACAGTCGGCCGTGAGACGGCCAGATCGCGAGCATGCTTCGCGCAATCGTCGTCGGAGGCACACGCTGGTTCCGAAGGAGCGCGCCGAGACCGGTTCGCGCTGCGTCAAGGGTTCGTCGGTCGGCGTGCTCCACACGATCGAACCCACGCCAGGTGCCGCGCCGGCCCGTCCAGTAGAAGCCGGGCCGCCAGACCTTCGAGTCGATGAGGATGATCGTCGTCCCCGCGATCACGACATGGTCGATGTTCGCGCGGAAACCTCGGATGGGGATGCGGAGATCGTGCAGGACAGTGGGCCCGCCGGGACGTGACGCCAGCTCGTCGAGAGCAGCGGCGGTGCGCAGCTCACCGGAACGACCTGCCGCGGAAGCGCCACCACTGGAAGCCCACGCCGGCGCGCCCTCGAGTGAACTGCCCGCCCGGCCGACGCTTCCCCCGGACGGTGCCCGCGTCACCATCCGAGCACCCAAGAGATGATGCCGAACAGGACAGTGACCGCGACAAGGCCGACCGCGATCACGCCGGTCACGCGGGAGGAGAAGCCGGTCACGATGGAGTTCACATCGTCGTTCAGCCGGTCGTTGCGTCGGTCTCGTTCTGGTGGGTAGCTCACACCCCCAACCCCTGCGGCACGTCCGCCGGGAACCACGGAATCTCAGAAGCGCAACCGTGACGGGGGGAGGATCGCTCCCGCACTGCCACGAGCACGGGAGACATCGTCACGTGCCACACCTGTGCGATGGTCCGCTTCAATCGCGGGGACCGTCGGAAAGCCGGCACGGTGCAGCGGGATGTCATGCAGGACCGGTCGCCGGCGCGCACGGAACTGAGCGGGCGTACCCCGCAGGCCCGCAGCGTTGCGCATGACAGCCAGCCGGTCAGGAAGTGCTGCCGGTGTGGGCACGTCGAGCGCGTTCAGCATGTCGACCGTCTCCCACTCCCCGTGCACACCCGACGGTCGCTCCGCTCGCATCGTCAGGAAGTCGTCGGATGCGAGATGGCGGGCGGGGAACCACTCCCGCCAGTCGACCACGAACATGCGCTCCGCCGTCCGGTTCGACATGACCCCGGGGTTCAACCGGACGGCACGGGACACGGCCTTCCTCACCGTCGAACCCAGGGAGTGGCGGGAGCCGGCGCCCGCGTTCGTCCGGTCAGTGATGACGAACAGCACAACCAGGCCCGACTCCTGCAGCGGACGCCGAGCGAGAGTGCGAGCCCACGATTCCGCTTTCCGGGAGAACCCGGTCGCGCCGACGGACGCTGTCGTCTCCACCGCGATCCGAAGCCCGTCCGGGCGGACGACCACCGCGTCCGCTGTCTGCTGCGAACGGCCCGGCGGCGCCGGCAGACCACACGCCGTGTACGCGAGCGTGTTCACGTGCGCTTGCCGTTCACCGAGCACCGTCCCGATGTCAACGAACTCCGCCAGACGCAACGCGAGCTCCGCGGTGAGCACGTTGTGACGGTCGTACTGCCCGCCGGTGAGGAACCGTGTCCCACCCGTCACCGAGACCCACTCCGGGTACGTCATCTCCGGCTCGATGAGCGTGTGGAAAGCCGTAGACGCCGACGGTCGGTACAGCGCGCCGCGGGACGCCGCCGAGGTTGCAGCGGGAACGGACACATGCCCGGTGTCGATGAGGTCCAGCGCGAACAGGTCACCGATCGTGCGTAGGTGCGACGCGGACGACGGTGACACCCCCGCGAACGCTGCCGCCTGCTCCGCCGTCACCGTCCGCCATGAGGACAGTACCCCCAGCAGGTCGAGCTTCTCCTTCCAGTCCGAGCGCACCCGGTCGGCGGCGACGGACGGGGAACGGCGAAGGTGCGGGGGCATCTTCACGGCGATCCCCGCGGCCGCCATCCGGTCCGCGTGCTCACGGCTGAGCCACTGAGCGTGAGAGCCGTACTGCCACACACCGTCCCAGTACGGGTCAAGCCGCTCAGACGCGCGGAACGGTTCACCGGCGATCGACGAGGGGAGCGCCCCGAGCGGTGTCACCCCTCCCATGTGCCCGCCTCCCGCTCCGCACGAAAGTCCGGGACATGCACCGTGAACGGCTCCAACCGCTGCTGACCTACGGTCGCGCGGACGATCGCCTCGTACTTGTCGAGGTTCGTGATGTCCGCCGTACCCCAGTCGGTCCCAGCGAGACGGAGGTCGCCGACCAGAAGCTTCACCGTGTCACCGTCGTTCTGTGCGAACAACACGAGCGTGCCGAACCCGAGCACGGTGCGGCGCACCTGCTCCGCCAGCTGATCCGGGTACTGGGTTGCGAAGACCGGCCGCACCCCGTTCGCGCGAGCGTCGTTGCGCATCCACGCGATCACATCCGCGCTGCTCGCCGCGATGTTCTTCACCTCGTCCGAGAAGATCGACACCGCCCGCCCCTGCTCGTACCAGCCGCGGCACGTGCGTTTGATCTCCTCATGGAGCGTGTACAGCATCAGCCCGGACATGTCCGTGCGCAGCTTGTCGTCCGGGAGAGTGCCGTCGGGAGCCGCGCCCGTGTTGATGATGGTGGGGATGTCGTTCGCGAGGATCGACGCCCACGTGATCTTCGACGGGCGTGACCACCAGTGCTCCGCGCTCATCAACGCCGCCACCTTCGTCCGCGGCGCCTTCACCAGCGCCGCCCGCTGCGCCGACGTCCGCCCCGCACCGTAGAGCGGCGCCAGCGACGTCGCGACCTGCACGAGCTCCGCGGGCGCACCCGGCTGCGCGGCCGCGTCACCCAACGTGGATGCGAGCTCCACCCCGAGCTCGTCACCCTCATTCGAGAGGAGGATGTTCGCGTAGTAGAACGGTGACCGGTCCGTGGGAACAGGACGGTACGTGACCCGCGACACCATCGCCGGGGTGAGACTGACCGCGGCCGCGAGCACACGCTGCAGAGTGTCCGACGACTCCGGACCGATCGACTCGTCGCCCCACACGTACCGCATCGCCGCGACCACCTGCCGGGACCATTCGATCGGGCGGGAACCCGAGTACGGGAACAGGTCGATCCCGACCGGGTCGGACGGGTCGGACACCTGCACCACCAGTGCCCGGTCGCCGACCTTCGCGGACCATCGCATGTACTCCTGCGTTGACAGCCCATCGCCCTTCGTGTCGAACGCGATCAGGCAGTGCTGACGCGGAGCACCAGGTGTCGCGGACGGCTGCACCCGGTCACGAGATGCCGCACCCCACAGGTGCTCGAGCAGCGCCGACTTCCCGGAGCCCGCCAAGCCGAACACGCCCACCCCGGACCAGAAGTCAGCGACCGACAGGTGCACCCGCTCGCCCTCCGCTTCACCGACCGTTGGCCCGATCCGCTCCAGCAGCGCCGGCGGCGCGGACCGGCTCATCGTTGTCGACTTCCCCGACGACGCGCCCGCATGCGGTGCGACGAACGCGAGAGGAATGTGCGCCCCAACCAGGAACGCCGACCGCGCCATCGGGTAGTCGCCATCGAACGCTGCAGTGACCACGCGCGCACCGTCCGCCCCCACCGTCGTCCGCTCCGTCTTCGGAGGCCGCGGTGGTGTCGCCCGCCGTGGTGCACGGGGGACACGGCCGGACGCGAGCGCCACCCGCGCGTTCCGCCACGCCGACGGCAGGAACCCTCTCGCGGTGAACAGCGCCGCGGCCGCGCACACGATGCCGGCACCGATCGACACGGGATGTGTGAGAGCGCCGTCGAGAACATCCGGTGCGAGCAACGGCCCACCGAACCCGACCGCCACAGCCGCAACGCCGGCGAGCAGCCACCATCGCGCTTCACGGTGCGGGGAGACCACACGGGAGCGCACACTCAAGCCGAACCCGGGAATGGCGGAGACCGCCCGCAGAAGAATCTCCCGTGCACGGTCGTTGCTCTTCGCGCCGGCCCAGAACGCCGCGACCGGAGCGCCAGACTTGCGCGAATGATGCGTGCGCATGCCGTGATAGTCCAGCCACCGCGACTGCGCGCGAACCTCCCACCGTTGCCCCGCCTCACGGACACTTGTCCCGCGTCAAGAAGTTGGCAGGGTTTCTTCGATTTCGAAGTTGGGGATGGTCGGGCTTGCGAGCCCGAGGTGGACGTCGGCGGGCCGGTTCCAGGCGATCGCCTCGTGCG
>NZ_SCOB01000026.1:0-29897 GCF_005503465.1 Microbacterium sp. 4NA327F11
CGGCAGGGGGATGGGGCGGGGGGCGTCGGTCCGCGGCGTGTAGCGCCGGAACGGCGGCTCGCCGTCGTCGGCGACCAGGTGACGGGCCGCGGCGAGATCCGGAAGGCGGCCGGCGGCGACGGCGAGCTGGAACAGCAGACCCCGCACGGATGCCTCGGCGGGTCCCGCGATCACGGGTAGCCCGGTGCGCTGCGCGGTGAGCGCGCACAGCAGGTCGTTGCGGGAGCCGCCGCCGACGATGCGCACGTCGGTCACCGCGCTCCCGGTGAGGTCCTCGAGCTGGTCGAGGGTTCTCGCGTACGCGAGGGCGAGGCTCTCGAGGATGGCACGCACCAGATCCGAGCGGGTGGCCGGCAGCAGCGCCCCCGACGCCGCGCACGCGGACTCGAGCCGCCCCACGAGATCGTCGGGGGCCTGCAGCGTTGGGTCGGCCGGGTCGAACGTGCCCCCGTACGTGGACGCCGCGGCATCCCGGAGAAGCTCGTGCAGATCGACCGGATGCCGGCCGTCCTTGGCGTCGAGCTCGGCCCATTCCCGCATCGTCTGCTGCAGCAGCCACATGCCGCTGATGTTCTTCACGAGGAGCGTCTCGCCGTGTGCACCGATCTCCTGCGTGAACCCGGCCACGCGGGCCGCGTCGACGAGCAGCGGGGCGGCGACGGCCAATCCGGTGACCGCCCAGCTCCCCGCGGACACAACCGCCGTCGTCGGGGCGCTGACCGCGTCGACGACGGCGGAGAACGCCGCCGCCGTGTCGTGGGCGGTCACCCACCACACCGGCACCGGATCAGCCGCGCCGATCAGCGCGCTCACTTCGGGGAGGGTCGCGCCGGCGGGCGTCCCGGCGGTCGTCAGCGGGGGAAATGCGGCAGGGAGGTCGGCACCGAGCGCCGCCGACCAGTCGTCGGTCGCCCGATCGACGAGCGCGGTCGACGAGGCGAGCGACGTCTCGGCGCCGACCGCACCGGTCAGCAGGTGCACGACGGTGTCCGCGATCAGCAGGATGCGGTCATCGGCCGTCCCGATGCCGGCGGCGGCATCCTGCCGCAACTGATGCACCGTGTTGATCGCCTGGTCGAGCACGCCCGTCACGGCGTAGTCGGCGGAGCCGTCCCGCGACGCCGCGGTACGCGCGGCGAGCGCGGCATCCGCGTCTCGGTGATGTCTGACGAACGGACGCAACGTCCCGTCGGTGGTCAGGCGCGCGTAGTCGACGCCCCACGAGTCGACACCGATCCCTTCGACCGCGGCGCCCGCCCGGCGGGCTGCGATCACGCCGGCACGCAGCCCCGACACGACACCGCCCCAGAGGGTGGGGATGTCCCATCCCCACCCGTCCGCCGACCGCACCGGAACGTTCGCGAACCGTCCGGCCTCGCGGATCGTCCACGCGGGACCGCCGCGATCCGAGGCGGCGAGGTCGAGCAACCCGAGCATCACACGGCCGCTCGAGGACCCGAGGTCGACGGCGAGGAACGCGACCGGTGCACCAGCAGACATCTCACGTCCGCGATCAGTCAGATGGCGGTGTAGCCGCCGTCGATCACCAGCGTCTGACCGGTGAGGTACGACGAGGCGTCTGACGCGAGAAGGAGCACGAGTCCGTCGAGATCGGCGGGCTCACCCATGCGTCCGGCCGGAATGCGGGCGACCCAGTCGGCCGCGAGCTCCGGGTTCGCCTCGGTGAACTGGCGCGTCATGTCGGAGAGGAAATAGCCCGGCGCGATCGCGTTCACCCGGATGGCCGGCGCCCACTCGACGGCGAGGGAGGTCGCCAGGTGGGCGACAGCGGCCTTCGACGCGTTGTACGACGCCTGGTTCTGCGGCACGTTGACGATGAACCCCGACATCGACGACACGAGGATCGCGGACCCGGAACGGCCCTCGGCGATGAGCGGACGCGCGAAGCTCTGCGTGCTGTAGAAGGTGCCGCTCAGGTTGATGTCGATCACCCGCGCCCACGCCGACGGCTCGACCTCGGCGGCGTCGCCCCAGATGGTGATGCCGGCGGCGGTGATCAGGATGTCGGCGGTGCCGAGGGCGCCGCGGACGGCGGCGAATGCCGCATCGACGGATGCCGCGTCGGTGACGTCGACCGTCGCCCACGCCGTCGGCACACCGGTCTCCTCGGCGAGGCGTGCGGCGGATGCCTCGACCTCCGGGAGCAGATCGAGGAGTGCGACGCTCGCGCCCTGACGGGCGAGGGCGGAGGCGAGGGAATAGCCGAGGCCGCGTGCGCCGCCGGTGACGACGGCGACCCGGCCGGCGAGGTCAGGGAAGTTCATGAGGGCTCCAACGTGAAGAGGGGATGGCAGAGCAGAAAGGAGGCAGGGTCGACCGACGGTGGCCGGGAGACGAGCTCCCGGCCACCGCGGGCGGGTGGTGGTGTGGTGGTTAGCCGCAGGAGGACTGGTAGACGGCGTCTTTGGCGGTGGTGTCGACGTTGTCCTTGGTGATGACGGTGAAGCCGGTCTGGATCTTGGCTTGCACGGTCTGGCCGTTGAGGGCGGCGAGGGCCTGGGCGACGGCGTCCTTTCCGATGGTGCCGGGTTCCTGGGCGACGAGGGCTTGGACGGTGCCGTCCTTGAGGGCCTTGACCTGGGCGGGTCCGGCGTCGAAGCCGACGACGGTCACGCCGGTCTTGCCGGCCTGCTTGATGCCGGTCGCGGTGCCTTCGGCGGCGAACAGGTTCGCGGCGAAGATGCCGACGATGTCGGGGTCCTTCTGGAGGGCTGCGGTGACGATCTCCGCGGCGGTGGCGGGCTCGTTGTGGGAGTACTGGATGCCGAGGGAGGTGAACTTCGAGTCCTTCGCGACGGCGTCTTCGAAGCCGGCGGCGCGGTCGTCGCTGGTGGAGATGCCGGGGTCGATGGACACGACGAGGACCTTGCCGCCGTCGGGGTGGGCGGCCTTGATCGCGTCGAACGCGGCCGCGCCGCCGCCCTTGTTGTCGGAGGAGATCTGGGACACGGCCATGGACGGGTCCTGCAGGGTGGTGTCGACGAGGACGACCTTGATGCCGGCGGCGGCGGCCGCGGCGATGGGGGCCTGCATCGCGGTCACGTCGGTCGGGGCGATCAGCAGCGCGTCGGGCTTGGAGGCCACGACCGCGTCGACGATCGGCTTCTGCAGGGTGGGGTCGAACTTCTCCGGTCCCTGGGTGGTGACCGTCGCGCCGGCGGCTTTCGCGGCGGACTGGATGCCGCACTGCATCGAGATGTAGAACTCGTCACCGGCCACGCCCTGCACGAACGCGATCTTCGGTCCCGTTCCGCCCGACGCGGACGAACCGCCCGATCCCGACGAACAAGCCGACAAGGCGAACATCGCGGACGCGCCCACAGCGACGACCGCCAGAGCCTTCGTATTCCACTTCATTGTGACTACCGTTTCTCTTGGTGAATTGATGGGTTGATTCATCAGGTCGTCGCGGGCCGTCACCCGCGGCGACCCCCACTGACGAACTTTCGCCAGAGGCCTTGGGAGTTGCCGCGCATGGCGGCGGAGCGACGCACCTGGTCGACGTAGACCGCGGTAATCAGCACGGCGCCGACGGCGACCTGCTGCCAGAACGGCTGCACACCGGTGATCACGAATCCGTTCTGCAGCACCGCGGGGATGAACAGACCGATCACGGTGCCGAAGATCGTGCCGACGCCGCCGAACAGCGACGTGCCGCCGATGACGACCGCGGCGATCACGTTGAGGTTCGTCTGCGACTGACCGGCGATCGCCGTGGTCGAGAACTGCGCGAGCGAGAGGACGCCGGCGACACCGGCCAGCGCGCCCGAGAGCGTGTAGACGGCGATGAGATGGCGGTCGACCTTCACGCCGACGCGACGCGCCGCGATCTCGCTGGATCCCACCGCGTAGGTGTGGAGCCCGAAGCGCGTGAAATGCAGCACGATCCCGCCGATGACGACGATGACGAGGGCGATCACGGAGATCATCGGGACCGTGCCGAACACGTTGCCGTAGCCGATCGAGGTGGTGAGCACGAGCGGCACCTCGCGGATGTCGACACCGCCCGTGAGGATCTGGGCGAATCCGAGTCCCATGCCGAGGGAGCCGAGCGTGACGATGAGGGGCGGGATCTTGCCCTTGGCGATGAGGAAGCCGTTGAACAGGCCCCAGACGATGCCGGAGGCGATCGAGACGAGGATGCCGATCGTGGCGACACCCCAGCCGTCGCCGCCGATCGCGCGCATCGTCATCGCGGAGACGACGCCGGAGAAGACGAGCACCGATCCGACGGAGAGGTCGATACCGGAGGTGATGATGATGAACGTCATCCCGACACCGAGCACGGCGAGGATCGACGCGTTCTGGATCACCAGGCGGAAGTTCGACCACTGCGCGAAGGTGTCGGGCGCGATCACGCTGAACACGACGATGATGACGGCGAGCACCAGCAGGATCTGGAACGACTGGGCCCTCAGGAGTCCTCGGATGGCGCCCGACTTCGGCTCGGCGATGGTGCCGATCGCGACGGTCTCGGTCGGCGGCTTGGTGGCGTTCATCGGGTCGTCTCCTCGGCTGCGGGGTGACCGTCGGTCGCCGATGCCGGCCGCGCCGCGCTCTCACGCGTGACGGCGCCGGTCATGAGTCCGACGAGTTCTTCCATGGATGTGTCTTTCGCGGGGATGTTCGCGACGCGGGTGCCCAGACGCAGGACCTGGATACGGTCGGAGACCTCGATCACGTGGGGCATGGAGTGGGAGATGAACACGACCGCGATGCCCTTGTCCCGCACCCGCCGGATCGTTTCGAGGACGTTCTGCGTCTGCCGCACCCCGAGAGCCGCGGTCGGCTCGTCCAGGAACACGACCCGCGACGCCCAGTGCACCGCACGGGCGATCGCGACGGCCTGCCGCTGACCACCGCTCATCTCCCCGACCGGCGACGTCAACGCCCGCACCGTCGCACCCAGCTCGTCGAACGCGACCCGGGACGCCCGCGCCATCTCCTTCGTCTTCATGAACCCGAGCGCCCCCGCAAGACCCGCCCGGCGGATCTCCCGACCCAGATACATGTTCTGCACCGGGTCCAGATGCGGCGCCAACGCGAGGTCCTGGTAGACCGTCTCGATCCCCAACGCCGACACCGCCGACGGCGTCGACATGTCGACCTCTTTCCCGTCGAACAGGATCGTCCCCGAGTCCACCGCCAGGTTCCCCGACAACGCCTTCACCAACGTCGACTTCCCCGCACCGTTGTCCCCGATCAACGCGGTCACCTCCCCCGGGAACACCTCGAAATCGACCTCGTTCAACGCCCGCACATGACCAAACTGACGAGACAACCCCCGCGCCTCCAACACCGGCGTCCTGGTTTCGATGGTCATCGGATGTCTCCTTCGGTCGGGGTGGCGTCGGCGGATGCCGTGTCGGCCACGCGGATGATGAGGTCGGCGCGGTCTCGCGCGGACTCGACGAGCTGGGCGTTGGGCTCATCGACCGAACCGACCCAGTCGACGGCTTCGTCGTGGGGGTTCCCGTGCGATTCGCGACGGGCGACGAGGCGTCGCCGACGGATCGAGGGCTCGACCTCGAGGAACCAGGCCTCGTCGAGGAGCGGGGCGACCCGCTCCCAGCCGTGGCCGTCGTGGAGGAGGTAGTTCCCCTCGGTGATGATCAGAGGGACGTCAGCGGGCACGCGCAGCGCGGATCCGATCGACTCCTCGAGGTCGCGGTCGAACACGGGTGCATAGATCGGGGTGCCGGACTGATCGCGCAACCGTGCGAGCAGGGCGATGTAGCCGTCGACGTCGAATGTGTCAGGGGCGCCCTTGCGGTCACGGCGGCCGAGCCGTCTCAGCTCGGCGTTCGCCAGATGGAAGCCGTCCATGCCGACGATGACGGCCTGCGCGCCGAGGGCGTCCTGCAGCTGCGTGCACACGGTGGACTTGCCCGCACCGGGCGTTCCGGTGATTCCGAGCACGCGGCGGGCACCGGTCGATGCGAGCGCACGGGCGCGGTCGATGAGCTCGCCGACGTCGTGCGACACCGTCAGGGACGGTGGTGCGGCCGGGGGAGGGGTCACGTCGGACGGTTCCTTTTCGAGGCGACGTCAGCGTCGTTCGCTGCGTCGATGAAGCGGTTCGGAGGGGGCGTTCCCGAAGGAGCTTCCAGCACCGTAAGCTGGGCATGTCACCGGTGTCAAGCTTGATTCGATAACAACAATGACACCGGCGACACGACCGTCCTCCGCGGCGCATCCTGTGTGTCGCCACTGACGATCTGCCCCACGCGGTCGCGGCCGCAGCATCCCTTCAATGACGAACAGAGAGCACCTCCATGAACGATTTCCCAGGTCGAACCATCCTCGTCACCGGTGCCGGCGGCGGCATCGGCGGCGCCATCGTCCGCCAGCTCGTGGCCGCCGGTGCACACGTGCTCGCTGCCGGCCGCACCGCGGACACCCTCGAGGCGATCGTCGCCGAGACCGGGGCTGAGCCGGTCGTGTTCGACCTCGAGTCCGAGGCCGAGATCCGCGCGGCGATCGAGGGTCGCGACATCTACGGCGTCGTGAACTGCGGCGGCTGGGGCGGCGAGATCGCGACCCCGATGGACACCGACATCGACGTCTTCGACAAGGTCATGAGCATCAACGCGCGCGGGTCGCTCCTGGTGACCAAGTACGCCTCGCGGGAGATGATCCGCGTCGGTGTCGGCGGTGCCATCGTCAACGTCTCGAGCCAGGCGAGCCTCGTCGCGCTGACCGGCCACATCTCCTACGGCTCATCCAAGGCCGCGCTCGACAACATCACGCGGGTCTCGGCGCTCGAGCTCGGCGGCTACGGCATCCGGGTGAACAGCGTGAACCCGACGGTCGTGATGACGCCGATGTCTGCCTGGTACTGGGGCCGTCCCGAGATCGAGGGTCCGTTCCTCGCGGCGATGCCGCTGCACAAGTGGGCGACGGAAGAGGACATCGCCGCGCCCGTCGTGTTCCTGCTGAGCGACGGTGCCGCGATGATCTCGGGCGTCTCGCTGCCGATCGACGGCGGCTACTCGAGCCGCTGACGTCGGCGACGCGTCCGCAGTGTGCGGCGCTGACCTGTCTCAGACCCCGCGCGGCACGGTGCGGTCGTGTCCGCTTCGGCGGCGGGGCGAGGCATCCGCGGGCAGTTCGATCGGCGTGGTGCCGGCGATCTCATCGCTGAACACCTCGGGAGTCGGCGCCGGCAGGCGCAGCGGACGGGTCTCGTCGATCGTCAGGAGGAACCGCCGCGTCTCGCTGCGGTGAAGGCGACCGGATGCCGCCAGCCAGCCGGCCCCGATGGCGCACGCGACCAGGCCCGCGATCGCGCCGACCTGGATGGCCGTGCGGGGCCCGAAGGTCGTCGCAACCCAGCCGGCGATCGGTGCGCCGATCGGCGTCGCTCCCATGATGACCGCCATGTACAGCGCGAGCACGCGTCCGCGCAGCGCCGGCGCCGTCGTCGTCTGCACGTAGCCGTTGGCGGTGGCGAGCATCGTGACGGTGCAGAGCCCCACGAACACGAGGGTCGCGGCGTAGAGCACGTAGACGGGCATCAGCGAGGAGACGAGCGAGATCACGCCGAACCCGCCGGTCGCGATGATGACCACCCGCATGCGTGCGCGTTCACGGCGGGCGGCGAGCAGCGCCCCCGCCAGGGAGCCGATCGCGAGCACCGAGCTCAGCAGCCCGTAGCCGTCGGCCTGCTTGCCGAACTCCAGCGCCATGGTCGACGCGAAGATCGGGAAGTTCATGCCGAATGCGGCCACCAGGAACACCATGATGAACGTGACGATGAGGTCGGGGCGGCCCGCGACGTAGCGGAAGCCGTCGGCGAGGCGTGCGGCTCCCGGCTCGCGCACGCGCGGCACGAGCTCGCCGGGGCGCATCAGCGAGAGGGCGAGGAGCATGGCGACGAAGGTGGCTGCGTTGATGAGGAACATCCAGCCGGTGCCGACCATCACGATGAGGATGCCGCCGACGCCCGGGCCGATCAGGCGGGCCATGTTGAACGACGCCGAGTTGAGTGCGACCGCGTTCGATGCGTTCTCGCGTGCGACGACGTCGGAGACGAATGCCTGGCGTGCCGGGGCGTCGAACGCGTTCACGACGCCGAGCGCGAGGGCGAACACCCACATGAGCGGCAGGGTCAGGACGTGCGTGAGCAGCAGCACGCCGACCGTCACCGCGAGCATCGCCAGCAGGGTCTGGGTGACGTAGAGCAGGCGGCGTCGGTCGAAACGATCGGCGACCCAGCCGGTGACGCCGACCAGCAGCAGCGGGGGGCCGAACTGCAGCGCCATGGTGATGCCCATGGCCGTCGCGTCGTGGTTCGTCAGCTGCGTGAGCACGACCCAGTCCTGTGCGGTGGACTGCATCCACGCGCCGATGTTGGAGATGAGGGCGCCGCTGAACCACAGTCGGTAGTTGTAGACCGAGAGCGACCGGAACATGGCGCTCATCGCTCTGCCACCCGTCGCATGAGGGCGGCGGCGCGGGCGAGCACCTCGCGCTCGTCCTCGTCGAGGTCGGCGAGTACCGATTCGAGCCAGGCGTCGCGGCGGCGCACGGTCTCCTCCACGACCTCGCGACCCGCGCGGGTGAGCTCGATGTTCACCTTGCGGCGGTCGTCGTCGTCGGTGGTGCGGGTGAGGTAACCGGCCTCCTCGAGGCCGTTGACGGTGCGGTTCATCGACGGTGCGGTGACGCGTTCGCGGTCGGCGAGCTCACCGAGGGTGTGCAGCCCGTGCATCTTGAGTGCCGCGAGCACCGCGAACTGCCCGTCGCTCATGGTGTCGACGGCGCGCTGCGCGCGCAGGCGTCGGGCGAGCCGGAACGTGGCCATCCGCAGATCGGATGCCGCGGCCGACAGCTCGGGGGCGGGGGCATCCTCGGGGCTGGTCATCGTGATCGTTAGCCTAACAAATTAGCCATGCTAAGTAAATCTCAACGGCGCATCGCGCCTCCGCGCCCGGAACGCGGTCACGCGGCAGGGCGTCGGTCAGCCCACGGCGGTCTCCGGGTCGCGGCGGCGTCCGAGCGCGATCGTCGCGAGCAGGCCGATCGCGAGGAACCCGGCCGCCGAGAAGGCGGAGAGGCGGGTGCCCTCGGAGAGAGCCGCCTTCGCATCGTCGGCGATCGCCGCCGTCTGCGGGTTCTCGGCGAGTCCCGCGATCGCCCCGCCGGCGGAGTCGACGACGGCGCTCACGATCTGGTCGCGCTGCGCCGATGGCACACCGGCGTCGTCGAGCTTCGCGCCGAGGATGCCCGCCGTCGAGGTGAACAGCACCGTGCCGAGGATCGCGATGCCGAGCGCGGAGCCCACCTGGCGCGAGGTCGACTGCGTGCCCGACCCCTGCCCGGACAGTTCGACCGGCACATCCTGCAGCACCACGCCGGTCAGCTGCGCGGTGGCGAGCCCGACGCCCATGCCGTAGACGAACAGCGCCGGCAGCAACCAGCCCCACGCGGCATCCGGTGCGACGACCCAGCCGACCGCGGCGATGCCGATGATCTCGAGCCCGATGCCGATGCGCACGATCGTCACGGGCGACACGCGACCGCTCGTCGCGCCGGCGAACCCGCTCGCCACGAACGAGCCGACGGCGAGGGCGAGCAGCACGAGACCTGTCTGCAGGGCGTCGAAGCCGAGCACGAACTGCAGCCACAGGGGGAGGGAGAGGATGATGCCGAACTCGCCGAGGGAGACGACCATCGCGGCGACGTTGCCGTTGCGGAACGACGAGATGCGGAACAGCGACAGCTCGAGCAGAGTGCCGTGCCCCTGCCGTGAGCGCCGGACCTCCCAGACGAGGAACGCGAGGAGCGCGAGCGCCGCGAGGGCGAAGGCGAAGGGGATGGGCGAGACGCCCCACGTCCACGTGACGCCGCCGATCCGCAGCTGCTGGTCGGTCGTCCACCAGCCGTAGGTGCGGCCCTCGATGAGCCCGAACACGAGGGCGCCGAACAGCACGACCGACAGGGCCGCACCGACGATGTCGAGGCCGCCGGTGCGGGTCTCGCGCGATTCGGCGATCGTGAGCAGCACACCGATGACGATCACGACAGCGAACGGGATGTTGATGCCGAACGCCCAGCGCCACGAGAAGTCGGTGGTCAGCCAGCCGCCGAGGAGGGGTCCGACGGCGGCCATGCCGCCGATGGTCGAACCCCAGACCGCGAACGCGATCCCGCGCTCGCGGCCGCGGAAGGTGGCGTTCAGCAGCGAGAGCGTCGACGGCAGCATCATCGCGCCGCCGACCCCCTGCACGAGTCGCGCGGCGATGAGCGCGTCGCCCGAAGGGCTGAGGGCGGCGACGAGAGAGGAGAGGGCGAAGATCACGACGCCGATGAGCAGCATCCTCCGGCGACCGAAGCGATCGGCGAGGCTGCCGAACATCAGCAGCAGCGACGCGAACACGAGGGTGTAGGCCTCCTGCACCCACTGCACCTGGGTCGACGTGATGCCGAGCTCGTCGACGATCGAGGGGATCGCCACGTTCACGATCGTGGAGTCGACGATGATGAGCGCGACGGCGAGGCTGATGAAGACGAGTCCGAACCAGCGGCGGCGGGCGAGATCGGCCATTTAGCTCTCTTTTCTAGCGAACTTCAGTCATGCGAAGACTACGCCTGTCGCTGGCCGCCCACACCCGTCTCTAGACTCGGCACATGCCCGCGTTCGTCGATGCACACGGCGTCACCGTCGTCTACGACCACCACCCCGCCGTCACCACCCCGCGCGCCGTCGTGCAGCTGCTGCATGGCGTCGGCGAGCACGCCGGCCGGTACGGCGCCCTCATCGAGGCGCTGACCGCCGACGGCTACATCGTCTACGCCGACGACCACCGCGGCCACGGCCGTACCGGACTGCAGCAGTGGGGCGATCACGCCAAGCTCGGCCACCTCGGCGCCGGCGGCCACCCCGCTGCGGTCGCCGCCGTGTGGCAGCTCACCGGCATCATCCGGCGCGAGAACCCCGACCTGCCGCTCGTGCTGCTCGGGCACTCGTGGGGCTCGTTCCTCGCGCAGATCCTCGTCAACGAGCACCCCGACGCGTACGACGCGCTCGTGCTCTCCGGGTCGGCGCTGCGCCTGCCCGGCACCCTCAACGCCGGCGACCTCAACGCGCCGTGGAAGGCGTCGACCGCCAACGGCACGGAGTGGCTCTCGAGCGACCCGGCTGTCGGCCAGGCGTTCCTCGACGACCCGCTCACCGTCTCGGTGCCACTGCTGCGCCTGTTCCGTGTGATTGACGCCGCACGGCTGTTCGGGCGTCCGCGCAAGAACCTCGGTCGCGACATCCCGACCCTTCTCCTGGTGGGCAAGGAGGACACCGTCGGCGGACCCCGCAGCGTGCACAAGCTCGCCGACGCCTATCGCAGCCGGTCGGGCTTCACCGACGTGACCACGCTCGTCTACCCCGGCGGTCGTCACGAGATCTTCAACGAGGTCATGCAGCAGGACGTCCGCGGTGACCTGCTCGCCTGGCTCGACCGGCGCTTCGCGGCCCGCGACTGACGCAGGGCACCTGACATCGGCGCCCGGGGCCGATCGCCGAGCCGCGGGCGCGACCGGCGGGCCGCGGCATCCGTCGTCGTTCTAGGCTGAGAGCCGTGCACGGTGAGTACAAGGTCCCGGGGGGCAAGCTGGTCGTCGTCGACCTCGACGTCGAACATGGCCGCATCGCGAACGCCCACGTCGCGGGCGACTTCTTCCTCGAGCCCGACGATGCGCTCGCCTCGATCGACGCCGCGCTGAACGGCCTCCCCGAAGAGACGGATGCCGCGGCCATCGCGCAGGCGGTGCGATCGGCCCTTCCCGAGGGAGCCCAGCTGCTCGGCTTCACGCCCGAGTCGATCGGCACCGTCGTGCGCCGGGCGCTCGTGCGGGCTCCGGGCTGGAAGGACTTCGACTGGGAGGTGGTGCACGACGGACCGGTGTCGCCGCGCATGAACCTCGCGCTCGACGAGGTGCTCACGACCCGCGTCGGCGATGGGCGCCGCGCTCCCACCCTGCGCCTGTGGGAGTGGGACGAGTCGGCCGTCGTGATCGGCTCGTTCCAGTCGCTGCGAAACGAGGTCGATCCGGCGGGCGCCGCGCGTCACGGCTTCGATGTCGTGCGCCGCATCTCGGGCGGCGGCGCGATGCTCATGGGCGCGAACTCGATCGTGACGTACTCGCTCTACGTGCCGGCGACGCTCGTGGCGGGCATGACGTTCGCCGACTCCTACGCGTTCCTCGACGACTGGGTGCTTATGGCGCTGCGCTCACTCGGCATCGACGCGGTCTACCAGCCCCTCAACGACATCACCGGCCCGCACGGGAAGATCGGCGGCGCCGCGCAGAAGCGGCTCGCGAACGGCAGCGTGCTGCATCACGCGACCCTCAGCTACGACATGGACGGCCAGGTGATGACCGAGGTGCTGCGCATCGGCCGGGAGAAGCTGAGCGACAAGGGCACGGTCTCCGCGGCCAAGCGCGTCGACCCGCTGCGGAGCCAGACGGGGCTGTCGCGCGAGGAGATCATCGACCGCTTCATCGACACCTTCACAAACCTCTACGGCGCCCACGCCGGACATATCACCGAAGAGGAATACGCCGAGGCCGAGGCGCTCGTCGCGTCGAAGTTCGCGACGGACGCATGGCTGCACCGGGTGCCGTGACCGGCGACGTCGTCATCCATCAGGGCGACAACCTCGAGGTCGCACGCTCATTGCCGGCCGGCGCCTTCACCGTCGTCTACCTCGACCCGCCGTTCAACACCGGGCGCGAACGCACCCGTGCCGTCGAGACGGTGACGTGGGCGCGCGACGCCGAGGGTGAGACGGATGCCGCGACCCGCCGCGGCTTCCACGGTCGCGACTATGAGCGGCTCCGCGGCGACCTGCGCACCTACGACGACAGGTTCGACGACTACTGGGGGTTCCTCGAGCCGCGGCTCGTCGAGGCGTGGCGACTGCTCGCCGACGACGGCACGCTGTACCTCCACCTCGACTACCGCGAGGTGCACTACGCGAAGGTGCTGCTCGACGCCCTCGTCGGTCGCGAACACTTCCTCAACGAGATCGTCTGGGCCTACGACTACGGCGGCAAGACGCGCCGCCGCTGGCCGCCGAAGCACGACACGATCCTCGTCTACGTGAAGGATCCCGCCCGGTACTGGTTCGACGCCGACGCGGTCGACCGTGAGCCCTACATGGCGCCCGGGCTCGTCACCCCCGAGAAGGCCGCGCGCGGCAAGCTCCCGACGGACGTCTGGTGGCACACGATCGTGCCGACGACCGGGCGGGAGAAGACCGGGTATCCCACGCAGAAGCCCGAGGGGGTGCTGCGGCGGATCGTCGCGGCATCCAGCCGGCCGGGCGACACCGTTCTCGACCTCTTCGCCGGCAGCGGAACGACCGGGGCGGTGGCAGCGGCCCTCGGCCGCCACGCGGTGCTCGTCGACGACAACCCCGAGGCGATCGCGGTGATGAGGGCGCGGATGCCCCGGGCCCGCCTCGCGACCGACGTGCCATGAGCGGCGCCCGGCCCTAACCTGGTTCGGTGCGTTTCGGAATCTTCATCCCCCAAGGCTGGCGTCACGACCTCGTCGACATCGATCCCGCGGACCATTGGCGGGTGATGGCCTCGCTCGCGCAGCGCGCGGACGAGGGCACCGCCTGGGAGTCCATCTGGGTCTACGACCACTTCCACACCGTTCCGGTGCCGAGCGAGGAGGCCACCCACGAGGCGTGGACGCTGATGTCGGCGTTCGCGGCCTCGACCGGCCGCATCCGTCTCGGCCAGATGTGCACGTGCACCGGCTACCGCAATCCGGCCTACCTCGCGAAGGTCGCCGCGACGGTCGATGTGATCTCGGGCGGGCGTCTCGAGATGGGCATCGGCGCCGGCTGGTACGAGCACGAATGGCGCGCATACGGCTACGGATTCCCGGATGCCCCGCAGCGACTGCGTCAGCTCGGCGAGGGCGTGGAGATCATGACGCGTGCGTGGCGGGACGGCGAGGTCACGTTCTCGGGTCGCGAGTACCAGGTCGACGGCGCGATCGTGCGCCCGCTTCCGCTGCAGCAGGGCGGCATCCCGTTGTGGGTCGCCGGCGGCGGCGAGAAGGTCACGCTGAAGATCGCCGCGAAGCACGCGCAGTACACGAACTTCAGCTCCGATCCCGAGACATTCGTGCGCAAGCGCGACATCCTGCATTCTCACTGCGCGGCGATCGGGCGCGACCCGCGCGAGATCACGCTGAGCGCCAACTTCTCGACCGTCGTCGCGGCGACCGATGCGGAGGTCGCCGACCGACTCGACGCGATCGAGGCGCGGCTCGCGCCCTACCTCGGTGACGCGATCGGCGGCTACATGGCCGAATACCGCTCGGGCGCGGCGCTCGTGGGTACGCCCGCGATGATCGTCGAGCGGCTGCGCGCGCTGCAGGCCGAGGGACTTGCGTACGCGATCCACTACTTCCCCGAGCACGCCTACGACCGCACCGGTGTCGACCTGTTCGAGCGCGAGGTCGTGCCGGCCCTGCGCTGACGCGGCGGCGCCGGGCACGGCCTGCCGGCGCCGTGCGGGCGGCGCCCGGTCGGCGCTCAGCCGCGCACGAAGTCGACGATCGCCGTGAGGGCGGCCTCGGTGTCGAGCTGCGGGGCGTGACGGGCGCCGGGCACCTCGACCAGGGTGGCGCCGGGAACGGATGCCGCCACGCGCCGCCCGTTCTCGGGAGGCGTGATGCGGTCGTCGGCGCCGTGCACGACGAGCGTGGGCGCCGTGATGCGCGCGAGCTCATCCCACGCGTCGTGCGTCGACGACGCCTGGAAGTGGCCCCGGCGCACCGGGATCGCCGCGTCGCGGCGGGTGAACAGCGAGATCGCGTGTGGATTGTCGGCGATGTAGGCGTCGGAGAAGAAATAGGGCGCGAGCACATCGCCGGTGCCGTTCGCGAGCGCGGAGGTGGCGGCATCCTCTCGGCGCATCCCCCGCGCATCGCCGCCCGTCGTCGACACCAGCACGAGCCGGTCGACGAGCTCCGGGCGGTCGATGGCGAGCCACTGCGCGACCCGGCCCCCCATCGAGTGCCCGATCACCGCCGCGGGCGCGATGTCGAGTGCCTCGATCACGGTGGCCGCATCGCGGGCGAGCGACCGCGTCGACCATTCGGTCGCCTCGCCCACCGTGCTCCCGCCGATCCCGCGGTGGTCGTAGACAGTGACTCGCCCGACAGCGGTGAGTGCGGGCAGCACCGGATCCCACGACGTCACGCTCACCCCTTGGCCGGCGATCAGCAGCAGTTCGCGCGTCCCGGCGCCGGTCTGACGCCAGGCGAGGTCGGCGCCGTCGGCGGTGGTGACGACACCGGCGCGGTCGCTCACGCGGTCGCGGTCGCCGCGCGGCGGGCGTCCCAGCCCGAGCGCACCATCTCATCGACGGTGTAGCGCATGCGCCAGTCGAGGTCGCGTGCGGCCAGGTCTCCGGTCGCGACGATGCGATCGGGGTCGCCGCTGCGCCGCGGCCCGATCTCAGGGGCGAAGTCGACGCCCGTCACGCGGGCCACGGCGGTCATGATCTCCTTGACCGACAGGCCGTTCTGGGAGCCGAGGTTGTAGGCCGGCTCGACCGGTTCTCCGGCGGCCAGCCGTCGCGCGGCGACGACATGGGCTGAGGCGATGTCCGCGACGTGCACATAGTCGCGCACGTTCGTGCCGTCCGGGGTGTCGTAGTCGTCACCGTTGATGCGGGGCACCTCGCCGGCGATCAGCTTCTCGAAGACGATCGGGAACAGGTTGTGGGGGCTCACGTCGTACACGCTCGGGTCGCCCGATCCGACGACGTTGAAGTAGCGCAGAGAGGTGTGCCGCAGCGGATGCTCCGTCCCGGCCGTCGCGATCCCCTGGTCACGGATCAGCCACTCGCCGATCAGCTTCGACTCGCCGTAGGGCGACGCGGGGCGTTTGGGCAGGTCCTCGGTGACGAGCGGAACGTCGGGGGTGCCGTAGACGGCGGCGCTCGACGAGAACACGAGGTTGGTGACGTTCGCCGCCGCCATCGCGGCGAGCACGACACGCGTGCCGTCGACGTTCTGCTCGTACGTGTGCAGGGGACGCTGCACGGAGACGCCCGCGTACTTGTAGCCGGCGACGTGGATGACCCCCGTCACGTCATGATCCCGCAACGCGCTCTCGACCAGCTCGCGGTCGAGGATCGAGCCCCGCACGAACGCGACGCCGTCGGGCACGAAGGAGGCGACGCCGCTCGACAGGTCGTCGAGCACGACGGGGGTCAGCCCGTCGGTGGCGAGGGCGCGGACGATGTGGGCACCGATGTATCCGGCACCGCCGGTGACAAGCCAGCTCATGCGTCCATCCTGGCAGGCGCGCCCGATGCTCGCGTCCGCGCCGGTGCTGCGCTCAGACGGATGCCGCGGCTCAGCCGCCGAGCGCGGCCGTGACGACCTCGCGCGCCTGCTCCTGCACCTCGCGCAGGTGCGCCTCTCCGCGCAGCGACTCGGCGTAGAGCTTGTAGACGTCCTCCGTGCCCGACGGGCGCGCCGCGAACCAGGCGTGCTCGGTGACGACCTTCAGCCCGCCGATCGCCGCACCGTTGCCGGGCGCGTGCGACAGCTTGGCCACGATCTCCTCGCCGGCGAGGGTGGTCGCGGTGACCGCCTCGGGGGAGAGCTTCGCGAGCGCCGCCTTCTGGGACGGGGTGGCCGCGGCATCCACGCGCTGGTAGACCGACGACCCGTAGGTCTCCTCGAGCTCGGCGTAGCGCTGCGACGGGGTCTTCCCGGTGACCGCGAGGATCTCGGCGGCGAGCAGACACAGCAGGATGCCGTCCTTGTCGGTCGTCCAGACGCTGCCGTCCATGCGCAGGAACGACGCGCCCGCCGACTCCTCGCCGCCGAACGCGACCGACCCGTCGAGCAGGCCCGGCACGAACCACTTGAACCCGACCGGAACCTCGTACAGGTCGCGGCCGAGCGCCTCGACCACCCGGTCGATGATCATCGACGAGACGAGCGTCTTGCCGACGGCCGCGGCATCCGACCAGCCGGGACGGTGCGAGAACAGGTAGTCGATCGCGACCGCCAGGTAGTGGTTCGGGTTCATGAGGCCCGCATCGGGGGTGACGATGCCGTGGCGGTCGGCGTCGGCGTCGTTGCCGGTGAGCAGGTCGTACTCGTCGCGGCGGGCGACGAGCGAGGCCATCGCCGAGGGGGAGGAGGGGTCCATCCGGATCTTCTCGTCCCAGTCGAGGGTCATGAACCTCCAGGTGGGGTCGACCTCGGGGTTCACGACGGTGAGGTCGATCCCGTAGTGCTCGGCGATCAGCGCCCAGTAGTCGACCGAGGCCCCGCCCAGCGGGTCGGCGCCGATGCGGACGCCGGCCTTCTTGATGGCGGCGATGTCGATGATCGAGTCGAGGTCGCGCACGTACGCCTCACGGAAGTCGTACTCGCCGAGCGCGTCGCCGTCGATGTCGGAGTAGCGCGTGCGGCGCACGCCCTCGAGCCCGTCGGCGATGAGGGCGTTCGCGCGGTCGGCGATCCATCCGGTCGCGTCGGTGTCGGCGGGACCGCCGTGGGGCGGGTTGTACTTGAAGCCGCCGTCGCGGGGCGGGTTGTGGCTCGGGGTGACGACGATGCCGTCCGCTCGACCCGGGTCGGAATCCTCGCGGCCCCGGTTGTAGGTGAGGATGGCGTGGCTGAGTGCCGGGGTCGGCACCCACGAGTCGCGGGAGTCGACGCGCACGTCGACGCCGTTCGCGACCAGCACTTCGACGGCGGTGCGCTCGGCGGGAAGGCTCAGGCCGTGGGTGTCGCGCCCGAGGAAGAGGGGCCCGGCGATGCCCTGCGCGGCGCGGTAGTCGACGATCGCCTGGGTGGTCGCGAGGATGTGGGTCTCGGTGAAGCTCGTCGACAGGCTCGAGCCGCGGTGCCCGCTGGTGCCGAAGGCGACCCGCTGCTCCGGCACGGTCGGGTCGGGGATGCGGTCGTAGTAGGCGGAGATCAGTTCATCGACGTCGATCAGATCGGATGCTTCGGCGGGCTGTCCAGCGCGGCTCATGCGCACAGTCTGACACCCGCGCGCATGTTCTGCGCGGCTAGGCTGTGTCCCCGTGACGATCGACGCGCCCGAGGCCGATGCCCCTCGCCGCACCTACAGCTACCTCGGCCCCGCCGGAACCTTCACGGAGGCCGCCCTCGCCCAGGTGCCGGAGGCGCGCGAGCACGTGTGGCGCCCCGTGCGCAATGTGGGCGAGGCGCTCGCCGACGTCGTCGAGGGGCGGTCCGACGCAGCGATGATCGCGATCGAGAACTCGGTCGACGGTGGCGTCTCCACCGCGCAGGATGCCCTCGCGACGACGCCGGGCCTGCGCATCGTGGGCGAATACCTCGTCCCGGTGCGTTTCGTGCTGGTCGGCCGCCCCGGCAGCCGGCTCGAGGACGTGTCGCTGATCGCGGCCCACCCGGTCGCCTACGCGCAGAGCCTGCGCTGGTTGAGCGAGACCCTTCCGGCGCACGCGCACCTTCCCGCGGCGAGCAACGTGGCCAGCGCGCTGGGGCTGCTCGACGGGTCGAGTCCCGCGGACGCGGCCATCGCCCCGCCGGGCATCACCGAGCATCACGAACTCGAGGTGCTCGCCGAGGACATCGGCGACAACCCCAACGCCGTGACCCGGTTCGTGCTGGTCAGCCGCACGGTCGCACCGCCGGCGCCGACGGGTGCCGACAAGACCTCGCTCATCGTCGAGCTCCCCGAGGACCACCCCGGCGCGCTGCTCGAACTTCTCGAGCAGTTCGCCACCCGTGGCATCAACCTCTCGCTGCTGGCCTCGCGTCCGGTGGGCGACGAGCTGGGCCGCTACCGCTTCGTGATCGACGCCGATGGGCACATCCGTGATGAGCGCATGGCCGACGCGCTCATGGGCCTGCGCCGGTTCAGTCCGAAGGTGATCTTCCTCGGGTCGTACGCCCGAGCAGACCGCGCGATCGTGCATTACCCCGACCGCTACTCCGACGAGGTGTTCGTCGAGGCGCGGGACTGGCTGCGCGGGCTCGTGAGCGGCGAGCCGGAGGACTGACCCGCCCGCTCACTCGGCGAGCGGCGCGAGCAGCTCGAGGGTGCGGGCACGGCCGGGTGCGGCATCCATCGGCTCGTCGTCGTGGGCGCCCGCGACGGGCGAGATCATGACCTCGTCGAGCCCGTGTCGCGCCGCGAAATCGGAGAGGCGGCGGCGCACGTCGTCGCCGTGGCCGATGAACCAGGTCGATTCCGCCCACGCCCGGAAAGGCGCCGACAGGCCGTCCTCGGCCTCGGCGGCGGCCGCCTGCTCGACCGTCTCGAGGGCGATGAGAGGGCGGCCCGAGCGCAGCCGCGCCATCATGCGGATCTGCGGCAGCGCGCGTGCCGCTGCCTCGACCGCGGTGTCGGCCGCGACGACGTTGGCGGTGAGGAAGGTCACGGGTGCCGGGTGCTGCTCGCTCGGCTGGTACTGCTCGCGGTACAGCGACAGGGCGCGCTCGAGGCCGTCGCCCGAGAAGTGGTTGGCGAACACGTACGGCAGGCCCATCGAGGCGGCGAGCTGCGCCGAGTAGTCGCTCGACCCGAGCAGCCACACCTGCGGCTGCGACGTCGCGGCCGGGGTGGCGGTCACACCGTACGTGCCACCAGAGGTGAACTGCACGGTCGCGCCCTGCGGGCTCGTGATCGAGAGGATGTCGCGGATGTGGTCGGGGAAGCGCTCCACGTCGCTCGTCGTGCCCGAGCGGTGCAGCAGCTGGGTGATGACCGGGTCGCTGCCGGGCGCGCGCCCGATTCCGAGGTCGATGCGGCCGGGCGCGAGGGCCTCGAGCGCCGCGAACTGCTCGGCGACGACGAGCGGCGAGTGGTTGGGAAGCATGACGCCGCCCGAACCCACCCGGATGCGCGACGTGCGGGCCGCGGCCGCGGCGATCAGCACGGGCGGCGTCGTCGAGGCGACGGCCGGCATGTTGTGGTGCTCGGCGAACCAGTAGCGCGTGTAGCCGAGCTCGTCGGCGCGGTGGGCGAGCGAGAGGGATGCCGCGACCGCCGCGGCGCTCGTCTGGTGGGTGCGCACGGGCACGAGGTCGAGGACGGAAAGGGCGGTGCTCATCGTGTGCTGCAACGGGGAGGCCGCGGCATCCATTCCCCGGCCGCCCGTGCCGTCAGGCGCGGGAGCGCTTCACCTCGTCGTAGGCCGCCAGGGCGGCGCGCCGCGTGTCGCCGAGGTCGACGAGCGGCGGCACGTCGGCCCAATCGGGCGCCCAGCGGTCGATGTAGCGGTGCTGCGGGTCGAACTTCTGCGCCTGGGTCTCGGGGTTGAAGATGCGGAAGTAGGGTGCCGCGTCGGCACCGGAGCCCGCGACCCACTGCCAGTTGAACGGGTTCGCCGCCTCGTCGGCGTCGACGAGTGTGTCCCAGAACCACTCCTCGCCGCGCCGCCAGTCGATGAGCAGGTTCTTGATGAGGAATGATGCCGCGACCATCCGCACCCGGTTGTGCATGACCCCGGTGTGCCACAGCTCCCGCATGCCGGCATCGACCAGGGCGATGCCGGTGCGGCCGTGCTGCCAGGCCCGCAGCGCCGCCGGATGCGGCCGCGGCCACGGGAAGGCGTCGAACTCGCGCCGCAGGTTCTCGGTGTGCAGGTCGGGGGCGTGGAAGAGGGTGTGCCAGGAGAACTCGCGCCAGCCGATCTCCGAGAGGAACCGCCCGGTGTCCTTCCCGGATGCCGCGGCCGCATGCCACACCTGGTGCGGGCTCAGCTCACCCCACCGCAGCCGCGGCGACAGCCCCGAGGTGACGCCGGCGGCCGGCTCGTCGCGCGCACGGTCGTAGTCGTCCACGTCGTCGGCGAGGAACTGCGCAAGGCGCCGGCGCGCGGCGATCTCGCCCGGCTCCCACGTCTCGCGCAGCCCGCCCGCCCAGTCGGGGTTCGTCGGCAGCAGCGCCCAGTCGTCGAGCGCGTCGCTTCGGGGGAGCGCCTGCGGCGCGACGAGCTCGCGGGGCTCGGGCAGCGGCGCGCGCGGCGCCGGCAAGTGCAGGCAGGCGCGCCAGAACGGCGTGAAGACGGCGTAGTGCCCGCCCGACCCGGTGCGCACCGTCCACGGCTCGAACAGCAGCGATGCGGCGAACGAGGCGACCTCGACCCCGTCGTCCCGCAGCAGTGCCTTCAGGGCGGTGTCCATCTCGCGCGCAGGTCCGCCGTAGCGGCGGTTCCAGAAGACGGCGGATGCCGCGGCATCCTGCACGACCTGCGGCACCATCTCGCGAGCGCGGCCCCGGCGCAGTACGAGGGCGCCGCCGCGCTCGCGCAGGCGCTCTCCGAGGTCGGCGAGCGAGTGGTGCAGCCACCAGCGGGCCGCGCCGCCGAGGGGCCGCACCTCCTCCGATGTGTCGAGCACGTAGAGGCCGATCACCGGTTCTCCGCGGTCGACGGCCGCGCGCAGGGCGGGGTTGTCGGCGAGGCGCAGGTCGTCGCGGAACCAGACGATCGAGGTCATGCCATGACCGTACGGCCGAGATGCGGCCGCTGCCGAGGGTTGACACCGACAGCGGATGCCGCCTCCCGCCGCTCGCTCACGTGAACTGATCGATGTTCAGCACGAGGGGGCGCGAGAGCCGGCCGTCGACGGTCGCGATGACGGTGATGGTCGCCAGGCGGAGCGCGATCGGGTCGAGTCCGTCGACGGAGACGTAGACCGTGCTGCCGAGTCGGAACACCTCGGTGCCGGTGCGATCGAGAGCGGTGACCGACACCGTCGCTCCCGGCGGCACGTCGACGGCGAAGAAGAGGCTGTCGGTTGTGGCGCCGTGGACCCACAGCCCGCCGCGGAACTGCGGTGTGGCGGGAACGGTCGGTGTCGACCCGTCGACTCCTGACGGCACCGTGGGAGTCGGAGTCGGAGTCGGAGTCGGAGTCGGAGTCGGAGTGGGGGTCGGAGTGGGAGTCGGGGTCGGAGTGGGAGTCGGCGTCGGCGTCGGCGTTGGGGTCGGCGTCGGGGTCGGGCTCGCCGTCTGCGCCGGCATCGGTGTCGGGCTCGCGTCTCGGATCGGGCTCGCCGAGGGCTCCGCCTCCGGTTCGGGCGACGGGTCGGCCGCGCGCGAAGGGGTGGTCTGGCCGCGGTCCGCCGGGCTCGGCGACGGTATGGCGGGGGTGGGATCGGGCTCGGCGGTGGGCATCGAAGGGGAGGCGGACGGCCCGTCGTCGGTCATCGGCACGGCTGCGGCGGCGGGCGGAGCGGGAGGCGGTGACACCGACGTCGCGAACATCGTGGCCGCCACAGCGGCCGCCGCGACGGCACCGACGAGGGCGACCGATCCGCCGACGATCGCCGAGGTCGCGATGGTCGCGGATCCCGCCGACACCCCGCTCGCCGTGGCACCTGCGCTCGACGCGGTGGCCGCGGCGCCACCGGCCGCCGGAGCTCCCGAGAGTGCGGCGAACGCCGCTGCGCCCGCGCCGAACACGATCGGCAGCAGCACGAGTGCGAGATGCCGGGACAGGTCTCTCGCCTCGGCGGCCAGGGCGCGGCACGCGTCGCACTCGGCGAGGTGACGAGACATCCGCTCGTTCTGCATCGTCGTGGCCGACCGTCGCACCCGTGCCGCGAGGTGCTCCCTCGTCCACGTGCACTCGGGGCCTGTCGCGCTCGGCAGGTTCTCGGTGATCCACGCCCGCTTCAGACCCTCACGGGCGCGACGACTCAGATTCGCCACCGCCGTCGGGCGCAGGCCCAGCAGCGGCGCCGCGTCACGCGGCCCGCGTCCCTCGACGGCCGTCAGCCACAGCACCTCCTGCCAGGCGATCGGGAGGCTCCGGAACGCCCGCACGATCGCGTCGCGATCCGACAGGGCGACGGCCTGGTCCTCGGGGGAGTCGACGGTCGGGGCAAGGGCGTCGAGCCCGCGCGGGTCGCTCGTGGGCTCGACGCCGGCTCGTTCGAGATGGCGCCATGCGAGCCGGCGCACGGTCGTGAACAGGTAGGGACGGAATGCCTCGGTCGGCCCGTTCCCCCGCTGCACCGCCTCCTGCACGCGGGCGAACGCTTCCTGTGCGAGATCCTCCGCGTCCGCCTCTGTCACGCCCTGCGCTCGCGCGGCGCTGATCGCGGCGGGGTGATGACGGCTCCAGAGCTGCCCCCATGCCGCGGCATCGCCGTCCCTCGCCTGCAGGAGCAGTGCGGCGTCACTCCGGCGCGCGTCGTCGACCATGTCCTCCCCCGTCCGTCTCCCGCGGGCGCATGACGCCCACCCCTGTCAGACAGGAGTCGTGTCGGGCGCGATCATGTCGCGACACGCACGGTTCGGGCGGTGCGCGTCGGCGAGCGGGAGATGTCCTCCGTGCCACCCTACGGAATCCCGATGAGGCCGGGGCCGGTCGCGACATGGAATGCCGTCATCCGGATCTTGACCGGTATGAGCACGTCGTCCCTCGATGCCGCGATCACCGCCGTCCCCTGTGACATCCACCCGTCCTCCCTCGTCACGGCGATTCCGGTATGGAAGTTCCCGGGCATCGCGCGCGGCATGACCCGACGCAAGGGCCTCGACCCCGAACGCGCGCTGCGCATCCTGCTCACCTCGCACGTGAGGGTGCACGGCGCCGACGGCGTCGTCACCTGCATCGTGCCGCGCACGCTCATGGCGCAGACGGCGACGTCTCCGGCCGCCTACGTGCAGATGTTCGTCGACATGCACCGTCAGGGCACGCTGCGATGGGATGCCGCGGCGCGGTCGCACGTGTGGAGTCGCGACGCCGTCACCAGCGGCTGACGTCGTGCCCCGGAGGCACGGTCACGAGCAGTGCCCCCTCGGCGACGCGGCAGTCGATCCCGATCGCGATGCCGAAGTGGTCGCCATCGAGCTGCACGGCCTGCGGAGTCTCGGTGCGCGTGTCGATCCCGTGCGCCGAGAGGTAGCGCACGGCCCGATCGCGGCGGCGCTCGAGCACGAGCCGGCCGGCCTTGAAGCGGCGCAGCACCGAGTTGTCCCACCAGACCCGTCGCCACACGGCCGCCCAGCCCCAGAACCCGCGGGGCTGGATGAGCACGATATCCAGCGCGCCGTCGGCGATCGACGCGTCCGGGATCAGGGCGATGCCGGCGGGCAGTGACCCGCAGTTGGCGAACAGGACGCTGTAGGTGCGGGAGCTGGCGAGCTTGTCGTCGTCGAGCTGGTAGACGATGCGGAACGGCGCGGCCTTCGGCAGCGAGCGCGCGGCGCCGTCGACGTAGGCCACCCATCCGACGGCCTTCTTCATGCGCGGGCGCGTGTTCGCGATCATCGCGGCGTCGAGGCCCATGCCGGCCATGACCACGAAGGACGCCTCCTCGACGGTGTGGTCGAGGCGGGTCATCCGCGCCAGGCCGATGTCGATCGGATGGATCTCGCCGTCGAAGGCCGAGGAGATGACCCGTTCGGGGTCGTCGAGGGTCAGGCGCAGGTTGCGGGCGAGCAGGTTCCCGGTTCCGCTCGGGACGATCGTCACGGGGATCCCGGTGTAGGCCATCGCCTCGGCGACCGCTCTCACGGTGCCGTCACCGCCGGCCACGAGCACGACCGACGCTCCCGCCGCGACCGCGGCACGAGCCTGACCGGAGCCGGCATCGCCGACGGTCGTCTCGAAGAAGAGAGGCGACTCCCAGCCGGCCCGTCCCGAGTAGTGCACGACCTGCGTGCGCAACCGGTCGCGATCCACCTTCACCGGGTTGTAGATGAGAGCCGCGCGCCGCACCGTGGGCACCGGGTCGGTCATGATCCACACCCTAGCGGCGGGGGGTCTGCCCTGCGGCCCGGCGAGGCTGCATCCCGCGCCCATAGACTTGTGGGGTGATCGATCTGGCGCTTCTGCGTGACAACCCCGAGCTGGTCAAGCGTTCCCAGACGGCTCGCGGTGAGTCGCCCGACACCGTCGACCGCGCCCTCGCGGCGGACCGCGCCCGGCGCGCGGCGCTCACGACGTTCGAGGAGCTGCGCGCGGCGCAGAACGCGCACGGCAAGAAGGTCGCCCAGGCTCCGAAGGAGGAGAAGGCGGCGCTCGTCGCCGAGGCGAAGACGCTCAGCGAACAGGTCAAGCAGGCGCAGGCCGCGGTCGGGGAGGCCGAGGCATCCGCCGACGAGGCTCTCGCGGTCATCGAGAACATCGTGGTCGACGGGGTGCCGTCCGGCGGCGAGGACGACTTCGTCACCCTGCGCACGCACGGCGGCGAACCGACATTCGACTTCGAACCGCTCGACCACCTGGCGATCGGCGAGAAGCTGGGCGCGATCGACATGGAGCGGGGTGCCAAGGTCTCCGGGGCCCGGTTCTACTTCCTCACCGGCATCGGGGCGCGTCTCGAGATCGCGATCATGTCGCTCGCGCTCGACCGTGCGCTGCAGGCCGGATTCACCCCGATCATCCCGCCGACGCTCGTGCGACCCGAGGTGATGCACGGCACCGGGTTCCTCGGCAAGCACTCCGCCGAGGTCTACCACCTCGACGAGCAGGACCTCTATCTCGTCGGCACGAGCGAGGTGCCGCTCGCCGGGTACCACATGGGCGAGATCATCGACCTCGACCGTGGGCCGAAGCGCTACGCCGGCTGGTCGACCTGCTACCGCAGCGAGGCGGGCTCGTACGGCAAGGACACCCGCGGCATCATCCGCGTGCACCAGTTCAACAAGCTCGAGATGTTCGTCTACACGACTCCCGAGGCCGCCGAGGAGGAGCATCTGCGCCTCGTGGCCCTGCAGGAGGGGATGCTGCAGGACCTCGGCCTCTCCTACCGGGTCATCGACGTCGCCGCGGGCGACCTCGGCTCGAGTGCCGCACGCAAGTACGACGTCGAGGCGTGGGTGCCCACGCAGGGCTCGTACCGCGAGCTGACGAGCACGTCGAACTGCACGACGTACCAGGCGCGTCGCCTCGACATCCGGTATCGTCCGGCGGTCGAGTCGGGCGCGCCGGCGAAGGCGCAGCACGTGGCCACCCTCAACGGCACGCTCGCGACCACCCGCTGGATCGTCGCCCTGCTCGAGACCCACCAGCGCGCGGACGGCTCGGTGACGGTGCCCGAGGTGCTGCGCCCCTACCTCGGCGGGCTCGAGGTCATGGAGCCGGTCGCGTGACCGATGCCACCCCCGGCGCCCCCGTGTCGGAGGGGGCCCTCGTGGTGCTCGACATCGACGGCACGGTGCTGCTCGAGGACGAGTCGCTGAGTCCCGGCGTCGTCGACGCGGTCGCCGACGCCCAGGCGCGCGGCCACCGGGTGATGCTGGCGACGGGCCGCAGTTGGGAGGGCACGATCGGCATCGTGCGTGCTCTGCGGATCCTTCCCGAGTACGTGGTGTGCTCGAACGGGGCGATGATCATGAAGCGCATCGGCGACCGCCGCGACTACGAGCGCTTCCACGCGGAGACCTTCGACGCGTCCGAGGTGCTCACGCTTCTGAAGGCGCACCTGCCCGACGCGCACTACCTTGTCGAACTCGCCGATGGACGTCGCCTGTTCACCGACTACCTCGACGACTGGCAGCTCGAGCGGGCGTTGCGTGTCGGCTTCGACGAGCTCGCCGCCGAGCCGGTCACCCGCGTGGTCGTCGTCTCTCCCGAGCAGACCGAGCACGACTTCATCGACCTCGTCGCCCGCATCGGCCTGAACCAGGTGTCGTACGCCGTCGGCTGGACGGCCTGGCTCGACATCGCCCCGAAGGGGGTCGACAAGTCGACCGCGCTCGAGAAGGTGCGCGCCTGGCTGGATGTCGCCTCCGACCGGGTGCTCGTGATGGGCGACGGTCGCAACGACATCGGCATGTTCACCTGGGCCCTCGCCGGCGGTGGCCGCGCGGTGGCGATGGGCCAAGGCCCCGACGAGGTGCGGGAGGCGGCCGGCGAGGTGACCGCATCGGTCGCCGACGGCGGGGTCGCGCAGGTGCTGCGCGCGCTGTGAGCCGCGGCATCCGTTCGACTCATCGCCGACACGCACCTTTCGTTCAGGCACCGCTCAGCGCTTCGTTGCGAGAATTGCCGCCGAGCCTCGTCGACTAGACTCGTCGCCGGTTCGACTCGACCGCTTCGGCGGACGTGTCGGGAGGGTTGTCCGAGCGGCCGATGGAGCTGGTCTTGAAAACCAGTGGGCAGAGATGTCCCGTGGGTTCGAATCCCACACCCTCCGCAGATCCCGACGGCTGCCCGAACGGCCCGAGGAGCGAGGGACCGGCCGCCGGCCGACCCTGACCCCGAGAGGACCTGAGTGACACCGTCGACTCCCCAGCCGCGCCGCCGCACGGTGGCCCGGCACGGGCAGCTGCGCTCGCCGCGGCCCGTCTCTCAGCTGTTCACGATCCTCGCGGTCGCGGTCGCCTCGGTGCTGGTCGCTGTTGTGGGCGTCGTCGGCTTCACGGTGTACAGCTTCACGACCGACTACGTCAGCAACGCGGTCGCCCTCCCGGGCGAAGACAGCGTGCCGCCGGACATCGGTGCGATCCAGGGCGGCTACAACCTGCTGATCGTCGGAACCGACGAGTGCCTCCCCGACTTCGCCGCGATGTTCCCCGGCCGGTGCAGCGGCGCCGACGACGGATCGATCAACAACGACGTCGACATCGTCGTGCACATCTCCGACAACCCGCGTCGGGTCACGGTCATCTCCTTCCCGCGCGACCTGATGCTTCCGATCCCCTCCTGCACCCGTGACGACGGCACGAAGACCTCCGCGATGAGCAAGCAGCCGCTCAACTCCACCTACTCGGTGGCGGGCCTCGGCTGCGTGGCGCAGACAATCACCTCTCTCACTGGCATGCAGATCCAGGGTGCGGCGAAGATCACGTGGGGTGGTGTCATCCAGATCACCGATGCGATCGGCGGCGTCGATGTCTGTGTGTCGGGGCGCATCTACGACCCGAACAACACCGGCCTCGACCTCGGCCCCGGCATGCACAACCTCGTGGGGATCCAGGCGCTGGAGTTCCTCCGGACCCGCCACGGCATCGGCGACGGCAGTGACCTCGGCCGCATCTCGAACCAGCAGCAGTACATGTCCCGCCTCGCGCAGAAGCTCATCAGCGCGGGAACGCTGTCCGACCCGACCACCCTGCTGCAGCTCGCGTCGATCGTCGTGAAGAACATCACGCCGAGCAAGTCGCTCACGAACCCCATTACGCTGGTGCAGCTCGCGACAGCCCTGAAGAGCGTCCCGTACAGCGACATCGTGTTCGTGCAGTACCCCACCCTCACCGACCCCTCGAACCCCAACAAGGTCGTGCCGAACACGTCGGCGGCGAGTGCGCTGTTCACAGCGCTCGAGAACAACGAGGCACTGCAGCTGACGGGCAAGGTCGGCCAGAACGGCGGTGTCATCGAGGTCACGCCGTCGGCCACCCCGACGCCGACGTCGACGCCGTCGACCACGAGCACGCCGTCGACCTCGACGACGCCGAACCCGACCGCGACCCTTCCGTCGTCGATCTCGGGTCAGACGGCGGCGCAGGAGACCTGCTCGGACGGAAACCTCAAGAAGTGACGGATGCCGCGGCCCCGCGCGATGCGGAGGCCGCGGCATCCACCGCTCCATGACGCGCCCCGCCCGGGTGCCGAACGGGTTTCGGACACACGCTCTCCACCGGTTATGCTTGCCGGGTGCGTGCGCGGTTCTGCCGCCGCACGCCTGGAGACGTCGCATAGTCAGGCCTAGTGCACCACCCTGCTAAGGTGGAGTCCTCGCAAGGGGACCGAGGGTTCAAATCCCTCCGTCTCCGCAACAAAAGTGCTGATAAGCGACAATTTATGAAGCTATGTGGCGCACTAGTCGAGACCGTTCAAACTTTCAGGAACCGAGCCCCAGGACAGCGCTGGGACAGCAGGTGTGCCCAGAAGGGCGAGAGCTGCCCGGTTGGCATCAATGCCGAGGACATGAGCGTAGGTGGACAGCAGCACGGTCGGGTTCTTGTGCCCAGACCACTCGGCGGCAGTCTTGACGTCTACACCGCGAAGCAACCAATACGAAATTGGGGCGTGAAGCAGGAACTGGTGACAACTGATCGTTAGTGCCGGGAGGCGCTGACGGGGAGGATGTCATCATGCCCGGTCCCTATCCCAGAGAGTTTCGCGAAGACGTTGTCGCGGTCGCGAGGCGCCGCGAGAGCGGCGTCACCATCAAGCAGATCGCCACTGACTTCGGTATCAGCGAAGCAACGCTGCAGAACTGGCTCCGCCAGGCCGATGTCGAGGAGGGCAACCGTCCTGGCCAAACTGCTGCTGATGCCGCGGAGTCTCGGGAGTTGAAGAAGCGGATCCGGTTGCTCGAGCAGGAAAACGAGGTCCTCCGCCGTGCGGCGGCGTATCTGTCGCAGGCGAACCTGCGCCTCGGTGGCTCCCCAAAATGACGTACCCGCTCGTATCTGAGCTCGCCGACGCGGGGATTCCCGTGACGGTGTCGTGCCGGGTTCTCAAGCTCGCCCGCCAGCCCTATTACCGGTGGCGCAACGACCCGGTCCGTGATGCGGACGTGCTCCGCGCGTATCGGATCAACGCGCTCCACGACGCGCACCACGACGACCCGACGTTCGGGTACCGATACCTCGCTGACGAAGCCCGGCGAGCGGGGTGGCGAATGAGCAGGCGGACGGCGTGGAAGCTGTGCTCGCAGGCCGGGATCCTCTCCTCTGCGCAACGCCGGCGACGCGGGAAGGGCAAGAAGTCCGGCCCTCCCGTGTTCGACGATTACGTCAAGCGCGTGTTCCGCGCTGACGCGCCGAACCGACTGTGGCTCACGGACATCACGGAGCACTGGACGACTTGGATTCCAGCGATCGTCGCAACACTGATGACGAGGGGGATGGATGCCGGCACGGAAGTACACAGAGCAGCAGCGGCGTGAGTTCATGGCGTTGATCGACCGGGGCGGG
>NZ_SCOB01000027.1:0-26443 GCF_005503465.1 Microbacterium sp. 4NA327F11
CCGTTGTCCCCGATCAACGCGGTCACCTCCCCCGGGAACACCTCGAAATCGACCTCGTTCAACGCCCGCACATGACCAAACTGACGAGACAACCCCCGCGCCTCCAACACCGGAACCGCCATGGTCAACTCCTCTCCTTCGTAAGTGAGGCGGGACCGGCATGGCCCGCCAAGAATGCCGCCGCGGCGGCGTCGAAACCGATCGAGTCGTCGCCGGCCGCGTACGCCGCGAAGAGGGCCGCGCCGTAGGCCGTGCCCTCGTCGTGGGACGAGACGGTGAGCGGCGGCAGCACGAGGGCCCGCGCGCGGACGACGCTCTCCATCCGTGACCATCCACCCGTGAGCAGCGTCGAGGTGGGCGCGGGAACCTCGCGATCCATGACCGTCATCAGCTCTGCGCACATGTCGTTGCCGTGCAACAGCGCCGCGGTGAACAGCTCGGCGGGCGAGAGGCCGTCGCTGTCGGCCACGACCTTCAGCACGCCGTCGTCGTTGCGCGCGCCGTCGACGGTCAGGCCGCCGTGGGAGAGCGTACCCGCCACGGGAATCGCCATGACCGCCGCATCGAGCTGCGCGCGGCCCCGCTCGTCGGCGATGCCGAGAAGCTGCAGCACCCGGCGCATCAGTAGGCCTGACTTCGTTCCGGCCAGCAGCACGAACTTGCCGGGAAGCACGTGGCGCACCGTGTTGATGCCCGCCCGGGCGAGGCGCTCGCGCGCATCGAACGGCAGGGTGTGGTCGAGCACGCGCACGAGCGCCTCCGCTGTGCCCATCGAGTCGTAGATCTGACCGCTGTCGGTCGCGCCGGCGGCGACGGCCGACACCAGGTGATCGTGTCCGGCGACCGTCAGCAGCGCGCCGCGGAAGCCCTGCGGCATCCGATCGTCCGTGATCGGACCGAGCGCCGTGCCCGCGTCGACCCGTTCGGCGAGGATCGTGTCGTCGGTGCCGAGCACGTCGAGGGCGGCCTGCCACGGCGTGCTGTCGTCCTGGTCGATGAGGCCGGTGCGCGAGACGAGCGAGTGCTCGGCGACGCGGGGGCCGCCGAGGGCCCGCACGATCGACTCGGGCACGTTGAGGAACGTGGTGCCGGCGAGGTCGATCCCCACCTCGTCGCGCAGGTGCAGCAGCTTCGAGATCGACGCGAGGGGACCGACGGGCAAGCCGGTGCGCCCGAGGAACTCGTCGCGGAACGCGGCGGGCGTGGACAGAATCTGCGCCTCACCGCGCGGGTCGAACCAGGCCATGATCGGCGCGGCGGGACGGTCCTCGGCATCGAGAAGAGCTCCGGCCTCGGCCATGCCCGAGATGCCGAGGGACAGGATGCGGTACCCGGCGGGCAGCATCGCATCGGCTTCGGCGGCGAGTTCGCGCACCACATCGACGGCGAGCTCGAGGGGCATCTCGGCGCGTCCGCCCTCAAGATTGGTCCACGGCGAACGGCGGCTCACGACGGCGGCCTCGCGCCCGTCGGGAGTGGCGACGAGCAGCTTGATGCTCGTCGAGCCCATGTCGAGCCCCGCGACGTACGCGGTCATCGCACACCGCCCTCGTGGAGGGTGCGCGGCCACCCGGCTCCGGGCGCTCCGACGACGACGGTGACGTCGCCCTCGACGTGCCAGGCGCCGAACGCGTGCGGCAGGGCGTACACCTCACCGCGCTGCAGGGCTACTCGGCCGGTGTCGGAGACGAGTGCTCCGGAGCCCGCGGTGACCAGCACGACCGCGAAGCCCGCCTCACGCGCGTCCGTGCGGTCGCCGTCGGCCGCGGCATCCCAGAGACGGAAGTACGGGTCGGCGGCCGCCGGCAGCAGCGACCGGAATCGGGATGCCGCGGGCTCCGCGCCCGCCAGGCTGATGAGCCCCGAGAGCTCGGCCTCGGTGAGCTGCGCGGTGGAGACCGCGGGCATGACGACGTCGAAGCCGAGATCGAGGTGGGACTCGTCGCGCGTGGCTGTCGTCACCGACCACTCGAGCAGGATCGAGAAGTCGGTGGGCTCCTGCACCTCGGCGACAAAGATGCCGCCGTCGATCGCGTGCACGGTGCCGGACGGCACGAGCACGGCCATGCCCTCCCGCGCCACGACGCGGTTCATGTGCGAGAGCATCCACTCGCTGTCCTGCGCGTCGCGGCGACGATCGAGCTCGTCTCGATCCACCGGTGCGCTCCACCCGACGTAGAACGCGCTGTCGGGTTCGGCGTCGAGCACGTACCAGGCTTCGGTCTTGCCGTAGGGGCAGTCGAGGTGCCCGGCGGCGAAGCCGCGCTCGGGGTGCACGTGAACGGGGAGGCGCTGACGCGCGTCGAGGAGCTTCACGAGGATGCCGACGTCCGCGGCATCCCGTCCCTGCTCGGGTCCGACCCACGCACGCGGGTCCGCCGCGACGAGGTCGCGGAGCACGTGGCCGTCCGCGGTGATCGCGAGGCCGATCGGTTCCTCGCCGAACCGGGACACGGTGGAGGCGAGCCACTCCTCCGGCTGCCGGTCGGTCTCGGGGACGATGCCGCGCAACGCGGCGATGCGGTCACCGCCGCGGTAGAAGTGCTGCACCGGGTTGGGGGGCAGGAGGACGGGGATCATCGATCGGCTCCGGTCGAGTTCTGCGGGGCGGCGGACGGGTCCGCGGCGGCGCGCGGCGGCATCTCGCCGGATCCGCGGTGGATGAGGCGGGTGGGGACGACGATGTGCTCGGGGGCGGCGTCCGGGTGGTCGACGAGCTGCATGAGCCGGCGGAAGGTGGCCTCGCCGATGAGCAGCGGGTCCTGGTCGACGCACGTGATGCCCGGGGTCATGGCCCCGGCGAGCTCGAAGTCGCCGAAGCAGATGAGGGCCGGCATCGACAGCTCGCCCGAGCGGATGCCGCGGATCGTCGCGATCGCGGCGGGGCTCGACGCGCAGAACAGCGCGGTGGGCGCATCGGGGCGCTGCAACAGGGTCTTTGCCGCCGTCGCGCCGCTCTCGCGCGTGCGCTCGTGCTCGGCGACCAGCGTCGGGTCGAACGGGATGCCCGCCTCGTCGAGGGCCGCGCGGAATCCGGCGAAGCGTGCGGCGACGGTCGGGTAGGCGGTGGCCTCGCCGATGAATCCGATACGTCGGTGACCGTGGTCGATGAAGGAGCGGGTGGCCTGGTAGGTCGCGCCGAAGTCGTCGACGACGATTGAGTCGATGCCGTCCCGCGAGCGGTCGACGCAGACGACGGGCACCCGGGTGTGCAGGGCGGCGAGCTCCTCGGAGGACACGGCGACGGGGGCGACGATCAGCCCGCGCAGGCGGTGCCCGGTGAGCCGGGCGAGCTGCTCCCGCTCGCGCGCGGCGTCGTAGCCGGTGCTCGCGAACAGCACGCTCAGGCCCTGGGCGAGGGCGAGCTCCTCGATCACGCTCACGATCGCCGAGACGAACGGGTCGGAGATCGCGTCGATGACGATGCCGATCGTGTCGGTGTCACCGCGCTTGAGCGCACGGGCCCGCACATCGGGAACGAAGCCGAGTTCGCGCACGACCGCGAGCACCCGTTCGCGGGTCTCCGGGAGCACGCCCTTCTCGTCGTTCACGACGCGGGAGACCGTCTTGATGCTCACCCCGGCGCGCTCGGCTACATCGGTGATGCGCGCCCGCGGGCGGGGCGCGGGGCCCTCACCGACCGCACCGGCGGTCTGCAGCTCATCGTGCGTCATCGCAACCTCGACATCGTTGTCATTCGGAACTTTCCGGGCCTTGCGATCCCGGCGGACATCATCTTGGGGCCGCATCGACAACGTTGTCAAGCCCTGTTATCGAAACGACTCCCGAGCGCCCTCGGCGTCAGCCACCCGAGGGATCGACCGCGATGCTGATGCCGAGGAGCCGTTCCTCGCCCACGGCGAGCGGCGTCGCGAGCCCCCGGGCGAGGGCGTCGGCACGACCCAGGATCGTCGGCGCCGTCGCGGGTTCGATGCCCAGCACCACCTGGCCCGGCTCCGCCACCCGCCACTGGAAGAGCCCGGGCAGAACGGCCGGATCGAAGCCGACACGCACCCCGATCCCCGACCCGGACACCACGCGCACCTCGGTGCGCGCCCCCGGCTCGGCTACCGCGTCGAGCACGTGCCGGAACACCTGCTCGGGGTACTCGGCCGCCAGTTCAGGGAACACGTCCCAGCTGTCCAGGCCCGCCCGGGCCGCAGCATCCCGCGGCACGATCTCCACCGCCGGCGAGACGATGCGTGTGCCGGCGTCGACCAACGGCCAGCCGAGGTTCACGTGGTAGAGCACCATCGGGAACGCCTCCCGCCGGCCGCGGTTCACGAGCCTGTCGTCGACGCGGATCACCCGCTCGCCCACCGGCAGCTCGATGCGCCGGTGCAGCTCGAGGTCGTCGCCGAAGACCGTCGCCTCCCGCACGATCCCCTCGACGACCACGACGTCGCGCGTCGCCTCGGCCCGGGTCACCGTCGCGCGCAGCGACGAGTACCGGCCGTGCATCGGATGCTGCTCCTCGCCCGACTGCGCCGGTCCGACGTTGAGCAGCCCGCAGGTCGTGAGCAGGCCGCCGCCGAAGCCGCGCAGCCAGCCGCGCCCGTCGGCGTCGCCCGGCGAGAGCGGCGGGAACCCCGTGCTCGAGAGCCACGCGAGCGGCACCCCGTCGGCCCGCACCTGGGCGAGATCGAGTCCGCGATCGGGCAGCACCTCGACCTCGAGCGGGCCGTTGACGAGACGGATGCGGCGGGCACCGGCATCCGGCCCGTCGGTACGCGTCGACGATTCGACGGCGACCGCCTGGGTCAGCGAACCGAGCCGGTCCACGGCCTGATCGAGCGGCCGACCGTACAGCTCCGGAGGCATTCGGATCCTCTTCCTCGCAAGGGCACGGCATCGGCGCCGCGCGCGCAGCGTCACGGTAGCAGGTCGTCGACCCGCTGCCAGCGACCAATTGACAACGTTGTCTCGAAGTCCCCATACTGTCTCCGGACGCACCGATGCGTCCCCCCGAACCGACACCTCACGGAGATCACTCGATGTCGACGTATCGCCTCAATCGGCTCTTCAACGCGCGCTCCGGACGCGCCCTCGACGTCGCCGTCGACCACGGCGCCTTCCACGAGCACTCGTTCATCACCGGCATCGAGGACATGGCCGCGACCGTCGCCACCCTCGTCGCCGCCGGTCCCGACGCGATCCAGCTGACGCTCGGCCAGGCCCCGCTGCTGCAGGCCACGCCGGGCAAGCAGAAGCCGGGTCTCGTGCTGCGCACCGACATCGCGAACGTCTACGGCGACCCGCTCGAGTCGCCGCTGCACTCGATCCACGTGCCCGACGCGATCGAGGTCGCCGTGCGGCTCGACGCCGTCGCCGTCTGCGTCAACCTGCTCGACCTGCCCGGGCACCCCGAGGTGCGCGAGCAGTGCATCCGCTCGATCCTGGCGCTGCGCACCGATGCCGCCCGTTACGGCATGCCGCTCATGATCGAACCGCTGGTCATGCAGACCCGACCCGGCGCCGGTGGATACGCCGTCGACGGCGACACGGCCAAGATCGTCACCCTCGTGCGCCAGGCGCGAGAACTCGGCGCCGATCTCATCAAAGCCGACCCGACCGACGACATCGACGACTACCACAAGGTCATCCAGGCGGCGGGGCCGACCCCGGTGCTCGTCCGCGGCGGCGGGCGCGTCGACGACCGCACGCTGCTCGATCGCACCCGGGCCGTGCTCGCGCAGGGCGCGCGGGGCATCGTCTACGGCCGCAACGTCATCCAGCATGACGACCCCGCGGGCATCACCGCCGCGCTCATGGCCGTCGTGCACGACGACGCCACGACCGACCAGGCCCTCTCCCTCATCGGCGGTGCCGCATGAGCGCCCGCATCGTCAACGTCGGCATCATCGGCGGCGGACTCATGGGCCGCGAGATCGCCGCGGCCCTGCGGCGGTGGCCCGCCCTCGTCGACCACCCCGTCGAGCCGCGGCTCGTCGCGGTGTGCGACATCAACCCGGCCGCGATGGAGTGGTTCGACGGCATCGACACCGTGCGCCTCAAGACGACGGATCACCGCGAGCTGCTCGCCGACCCCGAGATCGACGTCGTCTACATCGCCGTGCGCCACGACCTGCACGAGCAGCTCTACGTCGACACGATCCGCGCGGGCAAGGCCCTGCTCGCCGAGAAGCCGTTCGGCATCGACCGTGCCGCCGCCGACGCGGTCGTGGCGGCGATCGATGAGACCCCCGACTCGTTCGTGCGGGTCTCGAGCGAGATGCCGTTCTTCCCCGGCGCCCAGTGGGCCATCGACTACGTGCGCTCGGGCGCGCTCGGGCGCATCGTCGAAGCGACCTGCGGCTTCCTCCACGCGAGCGACCTCGACGTGAACAAGCCGCTCAACTGGAAGCGGCAGCAGAAGTTCTGCGGTGTCGCGGGCGTGATGAACGACCTCGGCATGCACACGTGGCACGTGCCGCTGCGACTCGGGTGGGCGCCCGAGGGGGTGTTCGGCGTGCTGCAGGACATCGTCACCGAGCGGCCCGGACCGTGCGGCGAGCTGGTGCCCTGCGACACCTGGGACAACGCGATCATCCACTCGCGGGCACGTCACGATGGCGCCGAGTTCCCGCTCACGACCGTCACCAAGCGCATCGCTCCGGGCGAGAAGAACACCTGGGAGTTCGAAGCGATCGGGATGTCGGGCGGCGTGCGCTTCAGCACGAAGAACCCCAAGCAGGTCGAGGTGTTCGCGATGATCGACGTGCCCGGCGTCGGCCGCGAGCAGTCGTGGCAGCGCATCGACGCGGGCAGCCAGTCGGTGTGGCCGACGGTGACGGGGCCGAACTTCGAATCGGGATTCTCCGACGCGATCCTGCAGATGTGGGCGGCGTTCCTCGCCGAGTACGTGGGCGAGCTCGGCGACCGGTTCGGCACCGTGCGACCCGAGGAGGCGGCGCTCACCCACCGCATCTTCGCCGCAGCGATCGCGTCGCACGAGGACGGCCGCCTGACCGCCCCCGCAGACTGAACGAGCGGGGTCCGATCGTCCGAGGCGGCTGAGCGGGCGCGGCAGAATGGATCCCGCTCGCGCCGCGCGCGTCGGTTCGCGGTGAGCAGGAGGAACAGCATGCGCAACCCCCGCGGCGGCGGCCACCCCACGATGGTGGACGTCGCGGCCGACGCGGGGGTGAGCCTGAAGACCGTCTCCCGCGTCGTCAACGGTGCACCCAACGTCGACCCCGCGATGGCGGAGCGGGTCGCGGCATCCATCGACAGACTCGGGTACCAGCGCAATGCCCTCGCGGCCTCGCTGCGATCGGGGGCACGGGACACCATCGGATTCGTGTCCGCCGACCTCTCCAACACCTTCTACATGCGGGTCGCGGCCGCCGCGGCCGCCGCCGCGCTCGAGCGCGGCATCCGCCTGATCGTCGCATCGAGCGAAGAGGATGCCGCGGCCGAACGCACGCTCACGCTCGATCTCTGCCAGCGCCAGGTGGGCGGACTCCTCGTCGTGCCGACGGCGAGCGATCACCGCTATCTCGCCCCGGAGGCGGCGCGCGGGACGCCCGTGGTGTTCCTGGACCGTCCGGGTCGCGGCATCGTCGCCGACGAGTTCCTCATCGACAACCGAGGGGGCGCACGGGCCGCGGTCGCCGAGCTGCTGGCCGCGGGCCACGAACGAGTCGCCGTCCTCCTCGACGCGCCCACGATCTTCACGATGAGCGAGCGGAGGGCCGGCGCCCTCGACGCGTTCGCCGCGCTCGGCCGTGTGGCGGATCCGCGGCTGATCGTCGAGGACCTGCACACTCCGGCGGCGGCGCGCGCGGCGCTCGAGCGCCTGCTCGACGCCGAACGGCCGCCGACGGCGGTGTTCTGCGCGAACAACCGCTCGACCGTGGGCGCTCTCGAGGCGATCCTCGCGGCGGATGCGCCGGTGGCGCTCTCGGGCTTCGACGACTTCGAGCTGTCCGGTCTCGTGCCGCGCCCGATCCGCGTGGTCGACTACGACGTCGCCGAGTTGGGTGCCCGCGCTGCCCGCACCCTGCTCGATCGCATCAGCGGAGCGGATGAGACCGAACCGCGGACCCGTCTGCAGCCGACCCGCCTGGTCGATCGCGGCCTGCGCCGCTGAGGGCGCGAGGCGCGGTCAGGTCGCGGTGGAGGAGCGGACGACGAGCTCAGGGCCGAACACGACCCGCTCCGTGGGTCCGCCGGGCGACTCCGCCGCCGCGAGAAGCAGCTCGACGGCCGTCGTGCCCATGAGGACGGCGGGCTGACGCACCGAGGTGAGCGGGATGACAGCGGCTGCCGCGAAGTCGATGTCGTCGTAGCCGATGAGTGCGATGTCCTCGGGCACGCGCACGCTCGCGGTCATCACGAGGGATTGCAGCAGACCGAGGGCGAGCAGGTCGTTCGCCGCGAAGATCGCGTCCGGCCGCGCGCTGACGGGGCGCGCGAGGATCTGCGCACCGGCCACCCGCCCCTCCTCGACGGTGAGCGCCCGCGTGCCGACGAACTCGAGCGACGCTCCGCCGTGTGCGGCGACGGCGCCCTGCGCGCCCTCGAGACGATCGGCGACCTGACGGATCGAGACCGGTCCGCCCACGAACATCAGTCGACGGCGCCCCACGTCCAGCAGATGGGATGCCGCGAGGGTGCCGCCTGCGAGGTCGTCGACGGCGACGGACGCGAACGAGCCGTCGCGCGATTCGCGGTCGACGAGCACGGTCGGCGTGCCGCGGTCGCGCACGGCACGGAGCTTGGGAACGCTGTCGTACACGGGGGTCACCAGCATGCCGAACACGCGCTGTTCCTCGAACAGCTCGACGTGCCGGTCCTCGCGATCCTGCTTCTCATCGCTGTTGGCCATGAGCACGGTGAGGTCGTCGGTGGATGCGCGCTCCTCCGCACCGCGGGCGACCTCGGTGAAGAACGGGTTGCGCATGTCGAGCACGACCAGGCCGATGCTGCGGCTGCGACCCGCGCGCAGTTGGCGGGCGGCGTCGTTGCGCACGAACCCGAGGAGGTCGATGGCGCGGTGCACGCGGGCCACCGTCTCCGCCGACACCTTGTCGGGGCGGTTGAGCACGTTGGAGACGGTGCCGACGGACACCCCGGCGGCTTCGGCGACGTCGCGCACGCTGACGGCCACAGCTCTCCTCCTCACGTCCTCGGGCGGTGAGAGTGAAACGAATCAATAACGCCGGAAGACTACGGGCAAATTCGCCTTGACACCATCCTGACGAGGCCCTAACGTCGTTCCGGCAGGGATTGAAACGATTCACTCCCTCAATGGAGAGGGTGAGTTATCTCATGACCGACAGCCCCGTGCTGGAACTGCGGGACGTGCAGAAGTCCTTTGGCTCCGTCGTCGCACTGCGCTCCGGGACGATCTCCGTCGACGGCGGATCGATCCACGCCCTCGTGGGTGAGAACGGTGCCGGCAAGTCGACGCTCGTCAAGATCGTCGCCGGTCTCTACCAGCGCGACGCCGGCGTGTTCCGCCTCCGCGGCGAGGCGGTCGACTTCTCGTCGACCGCCCAGTCGAAGGCGGCGGGCGTCGCGGTCATCTACCAGGAACCCACGCTCTTCCCCGATCTCTCGGTGACCGAGAACATCTTCATGGGGCGCCAGCCGACCAGCCGATTCGGCCGCATCGACCGCAAGGCGATGCGCCACGAGGTCGAGCGCCTCTTCACCCGTCTCGGCGTGCTGATCGATCCCGATCGACCGGCCGAGGGTCTCTCCATCGCCGACCAGCAGGTCATCGAGATCGCCAAGGCCGTCTCCCTCGACGCGTCGCTGCTGATCATGGACGAGCCGACGGCCGCCCTGTCGGGCATCGAGGTCGAGCGCCTGTTCACGATCGCGCGCAGCCTGCGCGACGAGGGGCGCGCGCTCATCTTCATCTCCCACCGATTCGACGAGGTCTTCGCACTCTGCGACACCGTCACCGTCATGCGCGACGGGGCCTACATCGCGACCAGCGCGATCGCCGACACCACCGTCGACGCGATCGTTCGTCAGATGGTGGGACGTGAGATCACCGAGCTGTTCCCCAAGCAGCCCGCCGAGATCGGCGAGCCGCTGCTCGAGGTGGAGCATCTCACCAGCCCCGGCGTCTTCCAGGACATCTCGTTCACAGTGCGCGCCGGCGAGATCGTCGGCCTCGCCGGCCTCGTGGGTGCCGGGCGCAGCGAAGTCGCCCGTGCCGTGTTCGGCGTGGACCCGTACTCCGCCGGCACCGTGAAGCTCAAGGGCAGGATCGTGCCCTCGGGCCGCCCGACGGCGGCCATGCGTGCCGGCCTCGCCCTCGTCCCCGAAGACCGCCGCAAGCAGGGACTCGTCGTCGAGTCGGGCGTCGGACAGAACATCACGCTCGCCATCCGCCGCCGGCTCACGAAGTTCGGACTGCTCACTCAGCGTGCCGAGAACCGTGCCGCACGCGAATGGGCGTCGCGCCTCGAGGTGAAGACCCACGCCCTCGACACCGTCGCCGCGACCTTGTCGGGCGGCAACCAGCAGAAGGTCGTGCTCGCGAAGTGGCTCGCCACCGAGCCCACCGTGCTCATCATCGACGAGCCCACGCGCGGCATCGACGTCGGCACGAAGTCCGAAGTGCACCGCCTTCTCTCCGAGCTCGCCGGCCGCGGCATGGGCATCCTCATGATCTCGTCCGAGCTTCCCGAGGTGCTCGGCATGGCCGACCGCGTGCTCGTCATGCGCGAGGGTCGCCTCACCGCCGACATCGCCCGCGCCGAGGCCACCTCGGAGAACGTCATGCACGCCGCCACCCACGCTCCGGAGCACGCCCGATGACCACCACCAACATCCCCGTCTCGGCCGTGTCGAGGACGATCGGTCGCCTCGGTCGCGCACGTGAGTTCGGCATCCTGCTCGCCATCGTGCTCGTGGTCGCCGCCGGCACGGTGAAGAACCCCAGCTTCCTGTTCAGCTCCGACGGCTGGCGCGACCTGCTCCTCACCCCGTCGATCCTGCTGCTCGTCGCCGTCGGACAGGCGATCGTGATCATCACGCGCAACGTCGACCTCTCGGTGGGCTCCGTGATCGGTCTCACCGCGTATCTCACCGGCCGGCTGTTCAGCGACATCCCCGGAATCCCGATTCCGCTCGTCGTGCTGATCGCCGTCGCGGCGGGCGCGGTTCTCGGACTCGTCAACGGAGCTCTCGTCGCCTTCGGCAAGGTTCCCGCGATGGTGATCACGTTGGGCACGCTCTACGCCTACCGCGGCATCGGCGTCGTCTGGGCGGGCAGCAACCGCGTGAACGCCTCCGACATGCCGAGCTCGTTCCTCGGGCTCGGCACCGGGCAGATCCTCACGATCCCGATCCTCACGATCGTCGCGGTCGTCGTCCTCGCGATCGCCGCGTGGTACCTGCGCAACACCCGGGGCGGGCGCGAGTTCTACGCCATCGGCTCCGACCCCGCAGCCGCACACCTGTACGGACTCCGGGTGACCCGTCGCATCCTCACCGCCTTCATCCTCTCGGGAGCACTCGCCGGCCTCGCGGGCGTCTTCTACGCCGCGCGCTACGGCACCGTCGACTCCCAGGCGGGCACCGGCTGGGAACTCCAGGCGGTCGGCGCCGCGGTCGTCGGTGGCGTCGCGATCGTCGGCGGCGTCGGCACCGTATGGGGTGCCGCCCTCGGCGCCGTGCTGCTGCTGACCATCAACCGTGCGCTTCCGGTGCTCGGCATCCCCGACTTCTGGCAGCAGGCCGTCGTCGGCGTCCTCATCATCGGCGCGATCGTGCTCGACCGCGTCCTGGCCGTGCGACAGAAACGGCGTCTCATCGAAACGAGGGACCAGGCATGACCGCCCCCACCACCACTGCCACCGTGCGGGTCGTGAAGAACTACGACAAGCCGTTCTGGCGCCGCGTGCTGCTCTCGCGTGAGACGGCGATCGTCGTGCTCCTGATCGCCGTGGCGATCGTGTCGGCCTCGACCGTGCGCGGGTTCAACCAGCCGCTCACCCTCACCTTCCTCCTGCTCGACGTCGCGCCGATCCTTCTGATCGCACTGCCGATGACCCTCATCATGATCACCGGCGAGATCGACCTGTCGGTGGGAAGCATGGTGGGCCTGTCGAGTGTGACGACCGGAGTGCTCGTGCAGGCGGGGGCCCCGTTCGGGGTCGCCGCCCTCGCGGCGCTCGTCGTCGGCGTCATCGGTGGCGCGATCAACGGCTTCCTCGTCACCGTCGTCGGGCTCCCCTCCCTCGCCGTGACGATCGGAACCCTCGCGCTGTTCCGAGGTCTTGCGGTCGGCCTACTGGGCACCACCGCCGTCACGAGCTTCCCCGTCGAGTGGACAGCGCTCGCGAAGGCGAAGATCGCGGGCACCGCGATCCCGTACATCATCGTGCCGTTCCTCGTGCTCCTGGTGATCTTCGCGCTGCTGCTGCACTTCACCCCCTTCGGTCGCGGCGTCTACGCGATCGGCCTCTCGAAGGACGCCGCCCGATTCTCGGGCGTGCACGTGGAGCGCACGAAGTTCGTGCTGTTCGTGCTCGCCGGCGTCGTCTCGGCCTTCGCGGGGATCTTCTACACGCTGCGCTTCGGCAGTGCGCGCGGCGACAACGCCACCGGGCTCGAGCTGCAGGTCATCGCCGCGGTCGTGCTCGGCGGGGTGTCGGTGTTCGGCGGTCGTGGCCAGCTGTACGGCGTCATCGCCGCCGTGCTGCTGATCGGCACGCTCTCCAGCGCGCTGCGCCTCGTGAACGTCACCTCCGACGTGATCAACATCATCACCGGCACGCTGCTCGTGCTCTCGGTGATCGGCGCGAGCGTGCTCGCGTTCCTCCAGTCCCGGCGCCGCCGACCGGCGCCGACACCCACCGTGGCGGCCTCCGCAGCTTCATGAGCCCGCACGACCAGCCGACGACGTCCCGTCGCGGCGCCACCCATGAAAGGAAACGAACAATGACGTTTGCACCCAAGCGCGTCCTGGCCCTCGCGGCTGTGGCCGTGACGGCGGCGCTGGCCCTCACGGCCTGTGCCGACACCGGCTCGTCGTCGCCGACCAGCGGCTCGAGCGGCGGCAGCGGCAACCTGTCGATCACGTTCCTGCCGAAGAACCTCGGCAACCCGTACTTCGACACCTCGGCGAAGGGCGGCCAGGCCGCGGTCGCCGAGTTCGGCGGCACCTTCAACCAGGTCGGCCCCGCGCAGGCCTCGCCCGATGGTCAGGTCAGCTACATCAACACGGCCACGCAGCAGGGCGTGGGAGCGCTCGTCGTCTCGGCGAACGACCCGAAGGCCATCTGCGACTCGCTCAACCAGGCCCGCTCCGCGGGCGTCAAGGTCGTCACCTTCGACTCGGACACCGAGACCTCGTGCCGCGACATCTTCGTCAACCAGGCGACGTCCGACGGCATCGCCAAGGTGCAGGTCGACCTGATCGCGAAGCAGATCGGCGACTCGGGTGAGATCGCGATCCTCTCGGCCGCGGCGAACGCGACCAACCAGAACGCGTGGATCGACAAGATGAAGGCGCTGCTGGCCAGCGACCACCCGAACATCAAGCTCGTCGATGTCGTCTACGGCAACGACGACGACCAGACCTCGTTCGACAAGACCGCCGCTCTGCTCCAGGCCCACCCGAACCTGAAGGGCATCATCTCGCCCACGACGGTCGGTATCGCCGCCGCGGCTCGCTACCTGTCGACGTCCGCCTACAAGGGCAAGGTCGCGCTGACCGGTCTCGGCACCCCGAACCAGATGCGGGCCTACATCAAGGACGGCACCGTCACCTCGTTCGCACTGTGGAACCCCGAGGACCTCGGCTACCTCGCGGCCTACGCCGCCGAGGCGCTCATCAAGGGCGAGATCACGGGCAAGCAGGGCGACACCTTCACCGCCGGCAAGCTCGGCAAGTTCACGGTCGGCGCCGACGGCACCGTGCTGCTGGGCGACCCGTTCGTGTTCGACGCCAGCAACATCGACAACTTCAACTTCTGATCTTGTCTCCCCTCCCGGCCGGCCGCCCCGTGCGGCCGGCCGGGCCACCCGAAAGGACCACCCCATGCCACGCGTGAGCTTCGAGCTGCGGATCGACCCCGCGCGCCTCGACGACTACCTCGCACGGCACTCCCCCGTCTGGCCGGAGATGCTCGCCGAGATCGCGGCATCCGGTCGTCGCAACTACTCGCTCTTCCTCGGTGAGGGCGGCAGGCTCGTCGGCTACTACGAGGTCGACGACGACGTGGCCGCGCAGGCGTACCTCGCGGCATCCGAGATCGCCACCCGCTGGGAAGCGGAGATGGCCCCCTTCTTCCTCGGTCTCGACGGGCGGCCCGACCAGGCCGCGACCGCACTGACCGAGATCTTCCACCTCGAGGACCAGCTCGCCGAGAGCGGCTCCTCGCCCGTCCCTACGACCGCAGAAAGCCGCGCACAGTGAGCATCCTGACTCCCGCCGTCCGCTCCACTCTCGAGAAGCAGGCCATCGAGCTGCCCAGCTGGGCGTTCGGCAACTCGGGCACCCGTTTCAAGGTGTTCACGACGCCGGGCACCCCGCGCGACCCGTTCGAGAAGATCTCGGATGCCGCGCAGGTGAACCGTCTGACCGGCCTGGCCCCCGCCGTCGCCCTGCACATCCCGTGGGACCTCGTCGACGACTGGAGCGCCCTGCGGGAGCACGCGGCATCCGAGGGCGTGACCCTCGGCACCGTCAACTCCAACACCTTCCAGGACGACGACTACAAGTTCGGCGCCCTCACCCACGAGGACGACCGCATCCGCCGGAAGGCGATCGACCACCACCTCACCTGCATCGACGTCATGCACGAGACGGGGTCGCGCGACCTGAAGATCTGGCTCGCAGAGGGCTCGAACTACCCCGGCCAGAACGACATGCGCGCCCGCCAGGACCGCCTGCAGGACTCGCTGCAGCAGATCTACGCCCACCTCGGCGACGAGCAGCGTCTCGTGCTGGAGTACAAGTTCTTCGAGCCGGCATTCTATCACACGGATGTCCCGGACTGGGGTACCTCCTACGTGCAGGTCGCGGCGCTCGGCGACAAGGCGATGGTCTGCCTCGACACGGGCCACCACGCGCCCGGCACGAACATCGAGTTCATCGTGATGCAGCTGCTGCGCCTCGGGAAGCTGGGGTCGTTCGACTTCAACTCCCGCTTCTACGCCGACGACGACCTGATCGTGGGCGCCGCCGACCCGTTCCAGCTCTACCGGATCCTCAGCGAGGTCATCCGCGGCGGCGGGCTCGACAACCCCGACGTGGTCTTCATGCTCGACCAGTGCCACAACATCGAGAACAAGATCCTGGGTCAGATCCGCTCGGTGCTGAACGTGCAGGAGATGACCGCGCGTGCGCTGCTCGTCGACCGTGAGGCGCTGGCCGCCGCGCAGACCGCGAACGATGTGCTGGCCGCCCAGGCCGTCTACATGGACGCGTTCTACACCGACGTGCGTCCGGCTCTCGCCGAGTGGCGCGAGGGTCGCGGGCTTCCCGCCGACCCGATGGCCGCCTACCTCGCCTCCGGCTACCAGGCCCGCATCGAGGCCGAGCGCGTCGGCGGCGTGCAGGCCGGCTGGGGCGCCTGACCCACCCAGACCCGTCGGGGAGATCGCACCGCCGATCGCGGTCTCCCCGGCGCACCACACCGAACCGATACGCTCAGGCCCCATGGCTGGATTGCTCGGAGAAGAACGGCGGGCGCTTCTGCTCGCCATCCTGCATCGCGATGACGTGATCCGTCTGGAGAGCGCCGCTGACGAGCTCGGCGTCTCGGCGATGACCGTACGCCGAGACCTCGCCGACCTCGCCGCCGAGGGCGCCGTGCGCCGGGTGCGCGGCGGTGCGGTGGCGGCGATCACGCCCCGCCCCTTCGAAGAGCGCCGGGCCACGCGCGGCGCACAGAAGGCCGTGCTGGCCCGCAAGGCCGCCGAGCTCGTCCCCCGCTCGGGGGCGGTGGCGATGGATGCCTCGTCGACGACCGGCGTGCTGCTCGCCCATCTTGCGGAGGTCGACGATCTGCTGGTCGTCAGCAACTCGGTCGAGAACGCCGCCACGGCACGACAGATCGCGGGCGTCAGGTCGATCCTGGTCGGCGGCGAGCGCGAGGACCGCACCGGCAGCTACGTCGGTCCGTTCGCGACGCGCGCCGTGGCCGCGGCGACCTACGCCCGCTTCTTCACCTCGGCGGCGGCGATCGATCTGCGCGGGTCGAGCGAGGTGACGGCCGAGGAGGCCGCCATGAAGTCGGCGTTCGCGGCGGCAGCCGATGAGACGGTGCTGCTGATCGACTCCTCCAAGCTCGGCGATCGTGCGCTGGCGTCCGCGCTCGACTGGTCGCAGATCGATCTGCTCGTGACCGATCTCGACGTGGACGACACCCGTCTCGATCCGTATCGCCCTCTGGTGCAGATCGTCTGATTTTGTTATCTTTTGTTTGATCTCACAGAAGAGAACACGAACAGGATCACCGAATGTCGAACTCCGCCGCATCCGAGCTCATCGCCCGCAGCAACCGTCTGGGCGCCGACCCCAAGAACACGAACTACGCGGGCGGCAACACGTCCGCCAAAGGCACGGCGACCGACCCCGTCACCGGCGAGCCCGTCGAGCTGCTGTGGGTGAAGGGATCCGGCGGCGATCTCGGCACGCTCACCGAGTCCGGTCTCGCCGTGCTGCGTCTTGACCGCATGCGCGCGCTCACCGAGGTCTACCCGGGCATCGACCGCGAGGACGAGATGGTCGCGGCCTTCGACTACTGCCTGCACGGCAAGGGCGGCGCGGCCCCCTCGATCGACACTGCGATGCACGGCCTCGTCGACGCCCCGCACGTCGACCACCTGCACCCCGACTCGGGCATCGCGATCGCAACGTCTGCCGACGGACCCGCCCTGACCGAGAAGATCTTCGGCGACAAGGTCGTCTGGGTGCCGTGGCGCCGCCCCGGCTTCCAGCTCGGACTCGACATCGCCGCCATCAAGGCCGAGAACCCGCAGGCCATCGGCACGATCCTCGGCGGCCACGGCATCACCGCGTGGGGCGAGACCTCCGACGAGGCCGAGCGCAACTCGCTGTGGATCATCGACACCGCGGCCGCCTACATCGCCGAGCACGGTGCCGCGGAGCCGTTCGGAGCCGTCGTCCCCGGCTACGAGCCGCTGCCGGAGACCGAGCGCCGCGCGCGCGCCGCCGCCCTAGCCCCGACCATCCGCGGCCTCGCCTCGACCGACCGGGTCGTCGTCGGCCACTTCACCGACAGCGAGCCGGTGCTCGACTTCCTCTCGCGCGAGAAGCTCCTCCCCCTCGCCGGTCTCGGCACGAGCTGCCCCGACCACTTCCTGCGCACGAAGGTCAAGCCGCTCGTGCTCGACCTTCCGGCCACCGCGACGCTCGAGGAGCAGCTGGCCCGCCTCGCCGAGCTGCACGTCGACTACCGCGCCGACTACCAGGCGTACTACGACGCGCACGCGACATCCGAGTCGCCCGCCATCCGCGGCGCCGACCCGCTCATCGTGCTCGTGCCGGGTGTCGGCATGTTCAGCTACGGAGCGAACAAGCAGACGGCCCGCGTCGCCGGCGAGTTCTACGTCAACGCGATCGGCGTGATGCGCGGCGCCGAGGCCCTCTCGACCTACACCCCCATCTCCGACGCGGAGAAGTTCCGCATCGAGTACTGGGCGCTCGAGGAGGCCAAGCTGCAGCGCCTGCCGAAGCCGAAGACCCACCAGGGCCGCATCGCGTTCGTCACGGGAGCGGCGTCGGGCATCGGCAAGGCCATCGCGACCCGTCTCGCCGCCGAGGGCGCCTGCGTCGTGGTCGCGGACCTCGACCTCGAGAAGGCGCAGGCCGCCGCCGCCGAGCTCGGTGGATCGGATGTCGCGATCGGCGTCGCCGCCAACGTCGCCGACGGCGCCGCCGTGCAGGACGCCATCGATGCCGCCGTGCTCGCCTTCGGCGGCATCGACCTCATCGTCAACAACGCCGGCCTGTCGCTCTCGAAGCCGCTGCTGGAGACCACCGAGAAGGACTGGGACCTGCAGCACGACGTGATGGCCAAGGGCTCGTTCCTCGTGTCGAAGGCGGCCGCGAAGGCGCTCATCGACCAGAAGCTCGGCGGCGACATCATCTACATCTCCTCGAAGAACAGCGTGTTCGCCGGTCCGAACAACATCGCCTACTCGGCGACCAAGGCCGATCAGGCCCACCAGGTGCGCCTGCTCGCCGTCGAGCTCGGCGAGCACGGCGTACGGGTCAACGGCATCAACCCCGACGGCGTCGTGCGCGGCTCCGGCATCTTCGCCTCGGGCTGGGGCGCCAACCGCGCCGCGACCTACGGGGTCAAGGAGGAGGACCTCGGCCAGTTCTACGCGAACCGCACGATCCTCAAGCGCGAGGTCGTGCCCGAGAACGTCGCCGACGCGGTGTACGTGCTCACCGGCCCCGAGCTCAGCCGCACCACCGGTCTCCACATCCCCGTCGACTCGGGCGTCGCCGCGGCGTTCCTGCGATGACGTCAGCGGTCTCCGGCGGCCACGTCGCCGCCATCGACCTCGGCGCCACGAGCGGCCGGGTCGTGCTCGCGCACGTGAGCGGGAGCGAGCTGCGGGCCGAGACCGTGGCGCGTTTCCCGAACACCCCGGTGCGCACGCCCGACGGGCTGCACTGGGACGTGCTCGGGTTGTACGGGGCGGCCGTGCGCGGCCTCGGCGATGCGTTCCGGCAGGCGCCGGGCATCGCCTCCATCGGCATCGACTCCTGGGCGGTCGACTACGGTCTGCTGCGCAACGGCGTGCTGCTCGGCAACCCGTACCACTACCGCGACGAGCGCACCTCACGCGGGGTGCTCAGTGTGCACAGCCGGATGCGGCATCCCGATCTCTATCGCCGCAACGGCCTGCAGTTCCTGCCGTTCAACACGCTCTACCAGTTCGCCGCGGAGCGCCGCGACGTGCTCGACCTCGCCAACACCGCGCTGCTCATCCCCGATCTCGTCGCGTACTGGCTGACCGGCCAGGCCCGCACCGAGCTGACGAACGCATCGACCACCGGGCTCCTGCGGGTCGACGACCAGCGTCTCGACGACGACCTGTTCGACCGTCTCGGGCTGCGCCGCTCGCTGCTCGCGCCGCTCATCGCCCCGGGCGAGAGCTACGGCGTGCTGCTGGACGAGGTGCGCGCCGAGATCGGTGCGCCCGGCGCGGTGCCGGTCACGGCGATCGGCTCGCACGACACCGCCTCGGCGGTGGTCGCGGTGCCGATGGCGGATGCCGCGGCATCCGCCTACATCTCGTGCGGCACGTGGGGTCTGGTGGGCCTCGAGCTTCCCTCGCCGGTGGTCACCGACGCCGCCCGGGAGGCCGGCTTCACGAACGAGGGCGGCGTGGACTCCCGCGTGCGGTTCCTGCACAACGTGATGGGCCTGTGGATCCTCAGCGAGACCGTGCGCGGCTGGGAGGCGAAGGAGGGTCATGCGATCGACCTGCCGACGCTGCTCGACTCGGCCGCCGAGGTGCCCGCGGCATCCGTGCCGGTCTTCGACGTCGACGACCCGCGGTTCCTGCGCCCCGGCGACATGCCCGGCCGCATCGACGCGTGGTGCGACGAGCACGGCGTGCGACCGCCGCGCACCCGCGCCGAGTACGCCCGCGCGATCGTCGAGTCGCTCGCCGACGCGTTCGCGCGCAACGTGCACACCGCCGCGCAGCTCGCGGGGGTCGATGTCGCGACGATCCACATCGTCGGCGGCGGCGCCCTGAACACCTTGCTGTGCCAGCGCACGGCCGACCGGTCGGGACTCGTCGTCGAGGCGGGTCCCGTCGAGGCCACCGCGCTCGGTAACGTTCTCGTGCAGGCCCGCGCGGCGGGCTTCGCCGCCGGCTCCCTCGAGGCGCTCCGCGACCTCGTACGGCGCACCCATGCGCCGCTTCGTTACACCCCGACCGCGACCTCCTGAGGAGAGACATGGTTCAGCGTCAGCTTCCCAACCCGGCCGAGCTGCTCGAACTGATGCAGTTCAAGAAGCCGTCCTTCGACCTCAAGAAGCGTCGGCTCGAGTCCGCGCTCACGATCGCGGATCTGCGCACGATCGCGAAGCGCCGCACCCCGAAGGCCGCCTTCGACTACACCGACGGCGCGGCCGAGGGCGAGCTCTCGCTCGCCCGAGCCCGCCAGGCCTTCGAGGACATCGAGTTCCACCCGCGGGTGCTGCGTCCCGCCGAGTCCGTCGACACGTCGGTCGAAGTGCTCGGCGGGCCATCCGCCCTGCCGTTCGGCATCGCGCCGACAGGGTTCACGCGCCTGATGCAGACCGAGGGTGAGATCGCCGGCGCCGGAGCGGCCGAGGCCGCCGGCATCCCGTTCACCCTCTCGACCCTCGGCACCACCTCGATCGAGGGAGTGAAGGCGGCGAACCCGACCGGACGCAACTGGTTCCAGCTCTACGTCATGCGCAACCGCGAGATCTCCTACGGCCTCGCCCGACGCGCGGCCGAGGCAGGTTTCGACACCCTCATGTTCACCGTCGACACCCCGGTCGCCGGCGCCCGCCTGCGCGACAAGCGCAACGGGTTCTCGATCCCGCCGCAGCTCACCCTCGGCACGATCGTGAACGCGATCCCGCGCCCGTGGTGGTGGTACGACTTCCTCACGACCCCCAAGCTCGAGTTCGCGTCGCTGTCGACCACGGGCGGCACCGTCGGCGAGCTGCTGGATGCGGCGATGGACCCGACGATCTCGTACGACGACCTGGCGGTCATCCGTGAGATCTGGCCGGGGAAGATCGTCGTGAAGGGCGTGCAGAACGTCGAGGACTCGGTTCGCCTCGTCGACCTCGGCGTCGACGGCATCGTGCTCTCCAACCACGGCGGCCGTCAGCTCGACCGCGCTCCCGTGCCGTTCCACCTGCTGCCGCAGGTCGTGCGCGAGGTCGGCCGCGATGCGACCGTCATGGTCGACACGGGCATCATGAACGGCGCGGACATCGTGGCATCCGTCGCCCTCGGCGCGAGGTTCACGCTCATCGGCCGCGCCTACCTCTACGGCCTCATGGCCGGCGGACGCGCGGGCGTCGACCGCACGATCCAGATCCTGCGCACCGAGATCGAGCGCACCATGAAGCTGCTCGGCGTCTCGACGCTCGCGGAGCTCGAGCCGGCGCACGTCACCCAGCTCCACCGCCTTACCCGCGGTCAGGCGGGCGCGGAGGTGCCGGTCACGCCTCGCGCGTGATCGTCACCTTCACCGACAGCTGCGAGGCGTGGCCACCCGCGTACACGCCTCGCAGTGGCGGCACGTCGTTGTAGTCGCGACCCCGGCCGACCAGCACGTGCCGATCGCCGATCTCGATGTTGTTGGTCGGGTCGAAGCCCTGCCAGTCGCCGGCGAACCACTCGACCCAGGCGTGTGACTCGCCGGCGACGGCGACGCCGATCTCGGCGTTGGCTCTGGGGTGCAGGTAGCCCGACACGTACCGCGCGGGAATGCCCACCGACCGCAGGGCTCCGATCGCGATGTGGGCCATGTCCTGGCAGACGCCCTTGCGTGCGACCCACGCGTCGGCGGCCGTGGAGTGCACGCCGGTCACGCCGTAGACGTACTCGACGGCGTCGCCGATGGCCGCGGTGATCTCGTGCGCGGCCTCGCCCGGGTCGTCGTGGCGGCCGGCGATGGTGGCCGCGATCTCGGCCACCTCGGGGTGGGGCCGGGTGCGGTCGGTCACGGTGAGCTGCTCGACCGTCTCGATCTGCCGCGACGCCTCGACGTGCAGGCGCTCCCACGTGATGCCCGCGTGCTCGATCGGGCGGGGACGCACCTCGACGAGCGAGCGGGCGGTGACCCGCAGAGACGGATGCCGCGACTGCACGTCGAAGCTCGACACCCGCGTGCCGAAGTAGTCGATGTACGAGTTGATGGATGTCGCGGGGTCGATCTCCAGCGACGAGCTCAGCACGAACTGGCTGTCGGTCGTGCCGGGGAGCATGCGGGCCTCGTTGTACGACGCGGCGACCTCGCCGCCGTAGCTGAAGCCGGTGATGTGCTCGATGCGTAGGCGCTTCACGGGGTGTCTCCGATCCAGCTGGGCTCGGCCTGCGTCGGGAAGAAGCGCTGGCGGATCGCGTCGGATGCCTCGCGGGTGACCCGCTGCACTCCCCGCATGTGCTCGGGCAGCTCGGCGAGGATCTCGGCGATGGGGCTGTACTCGAGGTCGTTGCGGATGCGTCCGAGCGCCCGCAGCACGGGGTTCGAGACGCCGACGCGGTCCTCGCGCGGGTCGATCGCGCTGACGCACTCCTCGGCGCGCAGGATCGAGTAGATGATCGATCGCGGGAAGAGCCGGTCGAGCAGCAGGAACTCGGCCGCATTGCGGGCGCTCGGCATGCCGCGGTAGGTGCGCAGGTACGCCTCGTAGGCGCCGCAGGAGCGCAGGATGGTCGTCCAGGACGGACCCGACGCCTCGGTCAGCGACCGGGTCGCGAGCAGCCGCGCGGTCATGTCGGCGCGTTCGATGCTGCGACCCAGCGTGAAGAACTGCCACGCCTCATCACGGCTCGTCGAGGAGTCGACGACGCCCACGGCGAGCGCCGAGCGCTCGCGCACCCACTGGAAGAACTCGTGCACCTTCTCGGTCTGCAGCCGCCGCGGCATCCGGGCATTGGTGGTGTTGAGACACTCCCACAGCTCGGTCGAGACGATCTCGCGTGCGCGCCGGGCGTTCTCGCGCGCCGCGTTGAGCGAATAGACGATGCTCGACGGGTTGGCCCGGTCGACGGCGAGGCGGGCGAGCACGTCCTCGCGGGTGACGGGCGCGGCGGTGTCGGCGGGGAACGAGCCCATGACGGCCAGCAGCGACCGGCAGGCGGTGTCCTCGTCGATCCAGGGATCCTCGAGCAGCAGCTGCAAGTGCACGTCGAGGATGCGCGCGGTGCCGTCGGCGCGTTCGACGTAGCGGCCGATCCAGAACAGGCTCTCGGCGATGCGGCTCAGCAGCATGACGCGCCCCCTTCGGCGCAGGCACGCGCCTGCTGCTGTTGCTCCTGCTGCTCCTGCGTGGTGCGTGGGCGGTCCTGGGGCGAGTGGGTGACCTCGGGGCCGTTCTCGGGAGCGGGTGCCGCGCTGCTCGGTGCGCTCGCCACGCTCGCGCTCGGCGCGACGGCGCGGCCCGCGGCGTCCGTCGGAATCACCGGCAGCGCCTGCGTGACGGTCGACGCCTGATCGGCGACGAGGCCCGCGAGTCCCTGGCCCTGGCCGTACTCGACGTGGGAGGGTGCGGCTCCGCCGACGACCCAGGTGTCCTTCGATCCACCGCCCTGGCTGGAGTTGACGACGAGCTGGCCTTCGGGCAGCGCCACGCGGGTGAGACCGCCGGGGAGCACCCAGATGTCGTCACCGTCGTTGACGGCGAACGGGCGCAGGTCGGCGTGGCGGGGGCGCATGCCGTCCTCGACCAACGTCGGGATGGTCGAGAGCATCACGACCGGCTGCGCGATCCAGCCGCGCGGGTCGGCGATGAGGGTCTTGCGCAGCGTCTCGAGCTGGGCCTTCGAGGCATCCGGCCCGACGACGAGTCCCTTGCCGCCGGACCCGTCGACGGGCTTGACCACGAGCTCGTCGAGGCGGTCGAGCACCTCTTCGAGCGCCCCCGGGTCCTCGAGCCGCCACGTGTCGACGATCGGGAGCAGCGGCTCCTCGGACAGGTAGTAGCGGATGAGGTCCGGCGTGTAGGTGTAGAGCAGCTTGTCGTCGGCGACGCCGTTGCCGACCGCGTTCGCGATCGTCACGTTGCCCAGGCGGGCCGCCAGCATGAGGCCGGGTGCGCCCAGCATCGAGTCGGCGCGGAACTGCAGCGGGTCGAGGAAGTCGTCGTCGACGCGGCGGTAGATCACGTCGACCCGACGGGCGCCGCGGGTCGTGCGCATGAACACCTTGCCGCCGATGCACTGCAGGTCACGGCCCTCGACGAGCTCGACTCCCATGAGGCGGGCGAGCAGCGTGTGCTCGAAGTAGGCCGAGTTGTACACACCCGGGGTCAGCACGACGACGTTGGGGTCCTCGATGCCGGCGGGCGCCGAGGCGCGCAGTGCCGCCAGCAGCCGGTTCGGGTAGTCGCCCACCGGGCGCACGCGCATCGACACGAACAGCTCCGGCAGGGTCTGCGCCATGACCCGACGGTTCGAGATGACGTAGCTGACGCCCGACGGCACCCGCACGTTGTCCTCGAGCACGCGCATCTTGCCGTTCTCGTCGCGGATGAGGTCGATGCCCGAGACCTGGATGCGCACGCCGTTCGCGGCGTGGATGCCATAGGCCTGCCGATAGAAGTACTGGCTCGAAGCGATGAGCTTCGCCGGGATCACCCCGTCGCGCACGCAGTTCTGCCGGCCGTAGGCGTCGTCGAGGAACGCCTCCAGCGCCCGCACGCGCTGCTTCACTCCCGCTTCGATCTCCGACCACTCCGCGTAGTCGATGACCCGCGGCACGGCGTCGAGCGGGAAGGGCCGCTCCTCGCCCGCGAAGTCGAAGGTGACACCCTGCGCGAGGTACGAGTTCGCGAGCGACTCGGTGCGTCCGCGCAGCTCGTCCTGCGTCATGCGCGCCAGTGCCTGGTGCAGCTCCCGGTAGGTCTGCCGCGAAGCCACGGCGTCGCCGGTGTGCTCGGGGTGGCCGAACATCTCGTCGAACGCGGGGAGGCCCTGCGACGTCTTTCGCGGGGCGAGAGTGGAGCCGTAGCCGTCGAACAGGTCGCCCATGCACTCACCCTAGTCGGGGGCATGTTGCGCGAGTGTTACCGATGCACGGCGGTGCCGACACGGGCGGATGCTGCGGCACAACCTGCGCGTTCCGCCAGCATCCGCGCGATCCGGGCCTCGCACCGTGGCGGCGGTCGTAGGCTCGGCGCGTGAGCGAATCCTCCCACGCGACACGACGCGGCGAGGCCGCACGGGCGGCGCTCGCGGGGGTCGTCGCGGGAGTGGCGGCATCCGGTGTCGGCGAGCTCGTCGCGGGACTCGCCGCGCCCGGTGCGAGCCCGTTCGCCGCCGTCGGGTCGTTCCTCATCGACATCGCGCCGCCGTGGGCGAAGGACGCCACGATCTCGTTGTTCGGCACCGGCGACAAGGCGGCACTGCTCACGCTCGTCGGCATCGTCGCCGCGATCGTCGCGGCCGCCGCCGGGGTGCTCGAGCTGCGCTGGCGTGGGGTCGGGCAGGCACTGTTCGGTCTCGCCGGACTCGCCGGCATCGCGGCCGCCATGACCAGAGCGGATGCCGCGACCCTCTCCTTCCTGCCGTCGGCCGTCGCCGGCGCCGTGGGCGTGATCGCCCTGCGGCTGCTGGTCGCGCGGATCCCCCGCGGCATCCCCCCGCTCGAGGGCCCGCTGCCGACGCGTCGCGACTTCCTCGTCTGGAGCGGCGCGACCGCCGTCGTCGGCCTCGCCGCCCTGCTCGGAAGCGTGGCCGTTCAGGCCGGCAGCCGCGCGGTCACCGCCGTGCGGCGGGCGATCACGCTCCCCACACCTGTCTCGACCGTGGCCGTCCCCGCGGGCGCCGAGCTCGGACTGTCGGGCCTGTCCCCCGTCATCACGCCGAACGCCGACTTCTACCGCATCGACACGGCGCTCGTCGTGCCGCAGGTCGATCCGTCGACGTGGCAGCTGCGCATCCACGGACTCGTCGACCAGGAGGTCGTCATCACCTGGGACGAGCTGCTCGCGCTCCCGCTCGCCGAGAGCGTCGCGACCCTCACCTGCGTCTCGAACGAGGTGGGCGGCGACCTCATCGGCAACGCCGTGTGGCTCGGCTATCCGATCCGCGAGCTGCTCGCCCGCGCGAAGCCCCAGTCGAGCGCCGACATGGTGCTGTCGATGTCGGTCGACGGCTTCACCGCCTCGACCCCGCTCGAGACGCTCACCGACCCGAACCGCGAGGCGATCCTCGCCGTCGCGATGAACGGCGAACCGTTGCCGATCGAGCACGGGTTCCCGGTGCGGATGGTGGTGCCCGGCCTCTATGGCTACGTGTCGGCGACCAAGTGGGTCACCGACCTCGAGGTCACACGGTTCGCCGACGCCACCGCCTACTGGACCGACCGGGGATGGTCGGACCACGGCCCGGTGAAGCTCGAGTCCCGCATCGACGTGCCCCGCGCGGGCGCGCAGGTGACGGCGGGCGAGACCGTCATCGCGGGGGTGGCCTGGCAGCAGCACGTCGGCGTGAAGGGGGTCGAGGTGCAGGTCGACGACGGACCGTGGACCCCCGCGACCCTCGCCTCGGCGATCAGCGCCGACACGTGGGTGCAGTGGAGCGTGCCGTGGGCCGCGGCATCCGGCTCTCACACGGTGCGCTGCCGCGCGACGAGCGCGACCGGTGAAGTGCAGACCGTCACCGAGGCGCCCCCCGCGCCCGACGGCGCGACCGGCTGGCACACGATCCAGGTGCAGGTGGCGTAGCGCGCCCGTCTCGCCCTTCCCCCTCTCCCTCTCCCTCTCTC
>NZ_SCOB01000028.1:0-25280 GCF_005503465.1 Microbacterium sp. 4NA327F11
AGCGTGAGACACGAAGACCTCCGTGGTCAGGATGCGAGTGTGGTAACCCACATCCTGCCCGGAGGTCTTCGCCTACCTCACCCGTTCACAACCTCCCGGGGAAGTACATCTAGGCCGATCGTAGCTGTGCGCCGCCTATGCGGGGCTGGGCGAATCCTGGGCGCCGATTCTCGGATCGCCCAGTGGAGCCGATGCGTCGTACGCGTCGCGGAGGCCGCGGCATCCGGGTAGACTTGAGGTCGCTCTCCGCGAGGCGGCATCCAGGCCAACTCCCCCAGGACGGAAACGTAGCAAGGGTAACCGGGCTCTGCCGGGTTCGCGGAGAGTCTTTCTTTTGCGGGGATGTTCGCCGATTGTTCCGGCGCTCGCGCCCGGCGGTCCGTGCGTGGCCCGGCATAGGCTGGTGGGGTGGCGCAGAGCATCCTGATCACGTCCGCCGAAGGTCATTCGGGCAAGTCGACGATCGCGCTGGGCGTGCTCGACTCCCTCAGCCACAGCGCCGCACGGGTCGGCGTCTTCCGCACCATCGCACGGTCCCGCGACGAGCGCGACTACGTGCTCGACCTGCTGCTGGCCCATGACGGCGTCGACCTCGACTACGACGCGTGCATCGGCGTGCACTACGACGACGTGCACGACAACCCCGACCAGGCGCTCGCCGTCATCGTCGAGCGGTACAAGGCGATCGAGGCCGTCTGCGACGCCGTCGTCATCCTCGGCAGCGACTTCACCGACGTCGGCAGCCCCGCGGAGCTCGGCTACAACGGCCGCATCGCGGCGAACCTCGGCGCCCCCGTGCTGCTGGTGCTCGGCGGTCGCGCCCAGCAGGGGCAGAGCGAGCAGCTGGGATCGACCCTCGCCCGCACCCCCGACGAGATGGGTCAGATCACGAGCCTCGCGCTGAGCGAGCTGCGCGCCTCCCGGGCCGAGCTGTTCGCCATCGTCGCGAACCGCACCGACCCCGACGCCGACGCGGTCGTCGCCGCGATCCGCGACGTCGTCGAGCAGAGCCCGGCCCGCGGCATCCCGATCTGGGCGCTGCCGGAGGACACCCTGCTGGTCGCACCGTCGGTGCGCGGCGTGCTGCGCTCGCTCGGGGCGACGTTCCTGAAGGGCGACGAGGCGCTGCTCGACCGTGAGGTGCTGAGCGTCGTCGTCGCGGGGATGTCGATGGTCAACGTGCTCCCGCGGCTGACCGAGAGCGCCGTCGTCGTGATCCCGGCCGACCGCTCCGAGGTCCTGCTGGCGACCCTGCTCGCCAACGCGTCGGGGACGTTCCCGTCGGTCGCCGCCGTCGTGCTCAACGGACCGTTCGCGCTGCCCGAGCCCATCGACCGGCTCATCGACGGCCTGCGCTCGCCGCTGCCGATCATCGCCACCGACCTCGGCACCTACGACACCGCAGTGCACATCATGAACACCCGCGGTCGCCTCGCGGCCGAGTCGCCGGCTCGCTACGACCGGGCCCTGGCGCTTTTCGAGCGGCACATCGACACCGCCGAGCTGACGCGGCTGCTCGGCCTCGTGCGGCCGACGGTCGTGACCCCGCTCATGTTCGAGTACGGCCTCATCGAGCGCGCCCGTGCCGACCGCAAGCGCATCGTGCTGCCCGAGGGCGACGACGACCGGGTGCTGCGCGCGGCGGCCACGGTGCTGGCCCGCGGCGTGGCCGACCTCGTGATCCTCGGCGACGAGCAGGCCGTGCGCGGACGTGCCATGACCCTCGGCATCGACATCTCCGCCGCGCGGATCATCAGTCCGTTCGACCCGGTGCTGGGCGCCCGCTTCGCCGAGGAGTACACGCGACTGCGCGCGGCGAAGGGGATGACCCTCGAGCGCGCCGCCGACACCATCACGGATGTCTCCTACTTCGGCACGCTGATGGTGCACCTGGGGCTCGCCGACGGCATGGTCTCGGGCGCCGCGCACACCACGGCCCACACGATCCGGCCCGCGTTCGAGATCATCAAGACCCGGCCGGATGTCTCGGTCGTCTCGAGTGTGTTCCTCATGGCCCTCGCCGACCGGGTGCTCGTCTACGGCGACTGCGCGGTCATCCCCGACCCCTCCGCCACCCAACTGGCCGACATCGCGATCTCCTCCGCCGAGACGGCCGGCCAGTTCGGTATCGAGCCGCGCGTCGCGATGCTGTCGTATTCGACGGGGGAGTCGGGGTCGGGCGTCGACGTCGACAAGGTGCGGGAGGCGACATCCCTCGTGCGCGAACGCGCCCCGCAGCTGCTCGTCGAGGGACCCATCCAGTACGACGCCGCCGCCGACGCGGCCGTCGCGCAGAAGAAGCTGCCGAGCTCGGCCGTCGCGGGGCGCGCCACCGTGTTCGTCTTCCCCGACCTCAACACCGGCAACAACACGTACAAGGCGGTGCAGCGCTCGGCCGGCGCGATCGCCATGGGACCTGTGCTCCAGGGGCTCAACAAGCCGATCAACGACCTGTCGCGCGGCGCCCTCGTCGACGACATCGTCAACACCATCGCGATCACCGCGATCCAGGCCCAGGGCGAGACCGCGCCGAAGGGGGAGCAGGCATGAGCGTCGTGCTGGTCGTCAACAGCGGGTCGTCGTCGTTCAAGTACCAGCTGATCGACATGTCGACCGAGTCGGTGCTCGCGTCGGGTCTCGTCGAGCGCATCGGGCAGGCCGACGGCCGCGCCCGGCATACGGTGACGGCAGCCGCCTTCGGCGGGTCGGATGCCGCGGCCCCCACCGTGCTCGACGCGACCACCGAGCGGGAGCTGCCCATCGCCGACCACGCGGCCGGCTTCGCGGTGATGCTCGAGGCCTTCGCCGAGAGTGGTCCCTCGCTCACCGAGCGCCCGCCGCTCGCCGTCGGGCACCGCGTCGTGCACGGCGGGGCGCGCTTCTTCGAGCCGACCCTCATCACGCCGCTCGTCGAGATCAACATCGACGACCTGTCGATGCTCGCGCCCCTGCACAACCCCGGTGCGGTGCAGGGCATCCGTGCCGCGCGGGCCGCCTTCCCCGACATCCCCCATGTCGCGGTCTTCGACACCGCGTTCCACCAGACCATGCCGCCCGAGGCATACACGTACGCGATCGACCGCGACCTGGCCGATCGGTACCGGTTGCGCAAGTACGGGTTCCACGGGACATCCCACAAGTTCGTCAGCGAAGCCGCCGCGGCGTTCGTCGGCCGTCCGCTGCGCGACCTGCGTCAGATCGTCTTCCACCTCGGCAACGGCGCGTCGGTCACCGCGATCGACCGCGGCCGCTCCGTCGACACCTCCATGGGGTTCACCCCGCTCGAGGGGCTCGTCATGGGCACCCGTTCGGGCGACCTCGACCCGGCCGTGCTGCTGCAGCTCGCGCGACGCGCGCGCATGACCACGGACGAGCTCGACGACCTGCTCAACAAGAAGTCCGGCCTCGTCGGGCTCGCGGGCGCGTCCGACATGCGCGACATCCTCGCGCGCGTCGAACAGGGCGAGGATGCCGCGGTGCTCGCGTTCGACGTGTACATCCATCGCCTGCGCGCCTACGCCGGCGCCTACCTCGCCCAGCTCGGCGGCGCCGACGTCATCAGCTTCACCGCGGGTGTCGGCGAGAACGTCCCCGTGGTGCGCGCGCAGGCGCTCGCGACCCTCGGCTACGCCGGGGTGCTGATCGATCCCGTGCGCAACGCGGCGCGCGGCCGCGGCATCCGCGTCATCTCGGCCGAGGACTCACCTGTCACCGTGCTCGTCGTGCCCACGAACGAGGAGCTCGAGATCGCCCGGCAGACGCTGCAGGTCGCCCGCACCTGAGCGTGCGGGACGCGCGGATCGGCCGACGCGCCCGGGCGCTGCGGCCGGCCTTCGGGCTAGGGCGTGCGGTGGCTACGCTGGACGAGCGGACCCGGACCATCCACGAGACCCTCGGAGGCGACGTGACCCTGCCCGACCTGACGACCTACGACGCGGTGCTGTTCGATCTCGACGGCGTGCTCACGCCGACCGCCGAGGTGCACATGCACGCGTGGCGCACCATGTTCGAGCAGCTGTTCGCGGCCTGGGACGTGACGCCCGCGTACACGGACACCGACTACTTCGAGTACCTCGACGGCAAGAAGCGGTACGACGGCGTCGCGAGCCTGCTGCGCTCGCGCGACATCGAGGTGCCGTGGGGTGAGCCGTCCGACACGCCCGACCGTGACACGGTCTGCGGCATCGGCAACCGCAAGAACGAGGTGTTCGCGGCGATCCTGCGCTCCGAGGGCATCGCGCCCTATCCGGGCTCCGTCGCCCTCCTCGACCTGCTGCAGGACCAGGGCGTGCCCGTGGCCGTCGTGTCCAGCTCGAAGAACGCCGACGAGGTGCTGCGCGCCGCCGGGCTGCGCGACCGGTTCGAGGTCGTCGTCGACGGGGTGCTCGCCGAGAACGAGAACCTCGCGAGCAAGCCCGCACCCGACGTGTTCGCCGCCGGGGCCCGGCTCCTCGGCGTCGACCCCGCCACCAGCGCCGCCGTCGAGGATGCTCTCAGCGGCGTGCGGTCGGCCGTCGCGGCCGGATACGGCCTCGTCGTCGGCGTCGACCGCGGAGTCGGCGAGGGGTCGCTGGCGGAGGCCGGGGCATCCGTCGTCGTTCCCGACCTCGGCGTGTTCGTGCCCGACACATCCGCTTCATAGACTGACTCGACACCTCTCCGCCCACCAGAGCCGAAGGCCTGCCCATGATGGATCGCGACCGCTTTCCCGTCGACCCCTGGCGTCTCGTCGAGACGCGACCGTCGCTCGATGACGTGGGGGTGACCGAGACGATCTTCTCGGTCGGGAACGGCTACCTCGGCCTGCGCGGCAACCACCCCGAGGGTCGGCACGCGGTCGAGAACGGCACCTTCGTCAACGGCTTCCACGAGACGTTCCCCATCCATCACGCCGAGCGGGCGTTCGGGTTCGCCGAGGTTGGCCAGACGATCATCAACGCTCCCGACGCGAAGGTGATCCGCGTCTACGTCGACGACGAGCCGCTCACGCTCGACGTCGCCGACCTGCGTGAGTACGAGCGCGTGCTCGACCTGCGCGACGGGGCGATGCGACGCCACATCCTGTGGTGCACCCCCTCGGGCAAGGAGGTCGTGATCGACCTCGAATGGCTCGTCTCCTTCGAGGAGAAGCACCTGGCGGTGATGCGCATCGACGTCACCGTGCTCAACGACGACGCACCGGTCACGATCTCGAGCCAGCTCGTCAACCGTCAGGACGGCGAGGACATCTACGGGGGCACGCCCGGCTCCGGCAAGGCCGGCGCGGGCTTCGACCCGCGCAAGGCCGAGCGCATCGCGCAGCGGGTGCTGCAACCCGACACCTACTGGCAGGACGGCGACCGGTCGGTGCTGAGCTACCGCGTCACCGCATCGGGGATGACGATCGCCGTCGCGGCGGACCACATCATCGAGACCGCGAACGACTACACGTCGCGCCGCCTCATCGAGCCCGACATCGCCAAGAACGTCTTCCGCGTGCACGCGAAGGCCGGTGTTCCTGTGCGTCTGACGAAGTTCGTCTCCTACCACACGTCCCGTGGGGTGCCCGCCGGCGAGCTCGTCGATCGGTGCCGCCGCACCCTCGACCGCGGCGCGGAGTTCGGTGCCGACGCGGTGTTCGCACAGCAGCGCGAGTGGATGGACGCCTTCTGGAAGCGCTCCGACGTGCGCATCGGAGGTCACGAGGACCTGCAGCAGGCGACCCGGTGGTGCCTGTTCCAGCTCGCGCAGGCCTCGGCTCGCGCCGACGGCCAGGGCGTGCCGGCGAAGGGCGTCTCGGGCTCCGGCTACAGCGGCCACTACTTCTGGGACACCGAGATCTACGTGCTCCCCTTCCTCGCGTACACGAGCCCGCTCTGGGCGCGCAACGCCCTGCGCATGCGCTTCCTCATGCTCCCCGCCGCGCGCAAGCGTGCGAAGCAGCTCAACGAGGCGGGGGCGCTGTTTCCCTGGCGCACGATCAGCGGCGAGGAGGCGTCGGCCTACTACGCGGCGGGCACCGCGCAGTACCACATCAACGCCGACGTGAGCTTTGCGCTCGCGAAGTACGTGCGGGCGACAGGCGATGACGACTTCCTCTACCGGGAGGGCGTCGACATCGCCGTCGAGACCGCGCGGCTGTGGGCGACGCTCGGGTTCTGGCGCGAGAGCGACGAAGAGGATGCCGCGACCTTCCACATCCACGGGGTGACGGGTCCCGACGAGTACACGACAGTCGTGAACGACAACCTGTTCACGAACGTCATGGCCCGCTTCAATCTCCGTTTCGCCGCCCGCACGGTGCGCGAGATGGAGGTCGAGCGCCCCGAGGAGTTCCGGCTCATGGCCGAGCGCCTCGGCCTTGACGCGGAGGAGCCCGACGCGTGGGAGATGGCCGCCGAGGCGATGCACATCCCTTACAGCGAAGCCCTCGGCATCCACCCCCAGGACAGCGTGTTCCTCGAGCGTGAGCTGTGGGACCTCGAGAACACCCCGGCCGTCCAGCGGCCGCTGCTGCTGCACTTCCACCCGCTGGTGATCTACCGCTACCAGGTGCTGAAGCAGGCCGACGTCGTGCTCGCCCTGTTCCTGCAGGGCAACCACTTCACGAGCGCGGAGAAGCTCGCGGACTTCGAGTACTACGACCCGCTGACCACGGGCGACTCGACGCTGTCGGGGGTCGTGCAGTCGATCCTCGCGGCGGAGGTCGGCTATCAGGACCTCGCCCTCGAGTACTTCCTCGACGGCATCTTCGTCGACCTCGCAGACTTGCACCACAATGCGTCGGACGGCGTGCACGTGGCATCCGCCGGTGGGGTCTGGACCTCGCTCGTGAGCGGGTTCGGCGGCATGCGCGACCACTACGGCGAGCTGTCGTTCGACCCGCGCCTGCCGAAGGACTGGCCCGAGCTGGCCTTCGCGCTGCGCTGGCACGGCACGCACCTCGACATCACGGTCCGTCGCGACGAGCTGCTCGTGGTCGCGGAGCCGGGCGAGGGTTCGGCCACCTTCACGGTGCGCGGTCGCGAGTACACGATCGCGGGCGGTGAGGAGCTCTCGATCCCGCTCGACGGGCAGGGCCCGGTCAAGCCCGGGCGCCCGACGCTGCGCAAGATCATGAAGGATTCGCGCCGCGAGGACGGCTCTCTGCTGGTGGCCTCCGTGCCCACGCCGACGACATCGATCCCGGTCGTGACCGGGGCGACGCCGATCGCCGAGACGGATGCCGCGGGCCCGGCCTGATGTCCCACCCACACCGTAGAGTGACGGGGTGACCACCGCCCTCTACCGCCGCTATCGCCCCGAGGCGTTCGGCGAGATGATCGGGCAGTCGCAGGTCACCGAGCCGCTCATGACGGCGCTGCGCGGCGACCGGGTCGGTCACGCCTACCTGTTCTCGGGTCCGCGCGGCTGTGGCAAGACGACCTCTGCGCGTATCCTCGCGCGCTGCCTGAACTGCGCGCAGGGCCCGACCGACACCCCGTGCGGCACGTGCGACAGCTGTGTCGAGTTGGGACGCGGCGGCGGCGGGTCGCTCGATGTGGTCGAGATCGACGCGGCGAGCCACAACGGCGTCGACGATGCCCGCGACCTGCGTGAGCGGGCCGTGTTCGCGCCGGCCCGCGACCGCTACAAGATCTTCATCCTCGACGAGGCCCACATGGTCACCCAGCAGGGCTTCAACGCGCTGCTGAAGCTCGTCGAGGAGCCCCCCGACCACGTCAAGTTCATCTTCGCGACGACCGAGCCCGAGAAGGTTCTCGGCACCATCCGCTCGCGCACCCACCACTACCCGTTCCGGCTCGTGCCGCCGGCGGCCATGCTCGACTACGTCGCGCAGCTGTGCGAGAGCGAGGGCGTGCAGGTCGAGGCCGGTGTGCTGCCGCTCGTGGTGCGTGCCGGAGGCGGCTCGCCCCGTGACACGCTCTCACTGCTCGACCAGCTCATCGCCGGGTCCGAGGGCGGCGTGGTCGCCTACGACCGGGCGGTCGCCCTCCTCGGCTACACGCCCGGTGCGCTCCTCGACGAGATCGTCGATGCCCTCGGCGGGGGAGACGCGGCATCCGCTTTCGCGGCGGTCGACCGCGTGGTGCAGACCGGACAAGACCCGCGACGGTTCGTCGAAGACCTGCTCGAGCGGCTGCGCGACCTCATCGTCATCGCAGCAGTCGGTCGGGGTGCGACGGCCGTGCTGCGCGGAGTGTCCGAGGAGGAGATCGAGCGGATGTCGCGCCAGGCCACGACGTTCGGTGCCTCACTGCTCTCGCGCATCGCCGATGTGGTCGTGGCGGCCCTCGACGAGATGAGCGGCGCGACATCGCCCCGACTGCAGCTCGAGCTCATGATCGCTCGCGTGCTCACGCAGGGGGAGGCGGCGGTGTCAGGCGTCGCGGCCGCGGCGGCGCCCGCCGCGCCGCCGGCGACATCCGCTCGTGCGTCGGAGCCGGCCCCGGCCCCGGCCGGCCCGAGCGAGCCCGCTCCCGTCCGTTCGAGCGAGCCCGTTCCTGCGACCGAGCCGACCGCGCCCGTCGCGTCAGCCGCCGCCGTCACCGACCCGGTCGCCCCCGTGCGTGCGGCACCCACCGGGCCTCTCACCACCGAGCACGTGCGCGACGCGTGGACCGAGGTGCTGGCCCGTCTCGAGACGATCGATCGCACCTCGTGGCTGGTCGCCTCGTCGGCTCGGGTGGTGTCCCTCGAGGGCGATGTGCTCACGCTCGCGTTCACGTCGCAGACCGACCTCGCGGCGTTCAAGAAGCGCACCGCGGGCGCCGGGCCCAGCGAAGACCTTCGCCAGGCCATCTCCGGGGTGCTCGGCATCCGGGTGAAGTACATCGCCCGGCACGAGGGCGACGGACCCGCCGACGGTGCGTCCGCGCCCGAGCCTCCCGCACCGCGCGGCGGTGTCGCCGCCACACCGCCGTCCCGCACGTCCGGCAGCGAGCGTCCGACGCCGGCCCGGGCATCGGCGGCCGCGGCCGCCTCGGTGACCGACTGGGCGGTGGCTCCGATCCCGGGCGACGATGAGGCACCGTCCGGGGTCGAGGCATCCGCTGCGCCCCGCGCCGTGGTCGCCCCGCCCGCGCCGCAACCGATCGCGCCCGAGCCGGTCGCTCCCGCGCAGTTCGCCGTCGACGACGAACCCGAAGACGCCGTGCCGACGCCCGACCGTGACCTGCCGCCGCGCGACGGCGACGTGCTGCCGTCTACGGCAACGACACCGTCGGTGGCCGTCGACGAGGACGACGACGTCGACGACGAGTTCGACACCGACGCCGGCGTCGGTGCCCCGCCGGTCATCGCCCCGCCGACGCCGCGCGTCGCCACCGGACCCGAGCGCTACGGCGAGGCCGTCGTACGCCAGTTGCTCGACGCCCGGTTCGTGGGTGAGGAGCCCTATTCGGCGCCGACGAGGTTCGCCTGATGTACGACGGCATCGTCCAAGAGCTGATCGACGAATTCGGGCGTCTCCCCGGCATCGGCCCGAAGTCGGCGCAGCGCATCGCGTTCCACATCCTGCAGACCCCGAGCTTCGACGTGTCGCGGCTCGCGTCCCTGCTTGTCGACATCCGCGAGCGGGTGCGGTTCTGCGAGATCTGCGGCAACGTCTCCGAGCAGGAGCGTTGCGCCATCTGCCGCGATCCGCGCCGCGACCAGACGCTCATCTGCGTCGTCGAAGACGCGAAGGATGTCGCGGCGATCGAGCGCACGCGGGAGTTCCGCGGTCTCTACCACGTGCTCGGCGGGGCGATCAGCCCGATCGGCGGCGTCGGTCCCGATGACCTGCGTATCGCGCAGCTCATGCAGCGCCTCGCCGACGGCACGGTCACCGAGGTCATCCTCGCGACGAACCCCAACCTCGAGGGCGAGGCGACGGCGACCTACCTCAGCCGCCTGCTCACGACGCTCCAGATCGCCGTCACCCGACTGGCCTCGGGCCTCCCGGTCGGCGGCGACCTCGAGTACGCCGACGAGGTCACGCTCGGGCGTGCCTTCGAGGGGCGCCGCGCGGTCTGACGCATCGCGGCCCGTCCCGCCGGACACATGGCGGATCAGCGATGCGGCCTTGCCTAGAATGGACGGTCGGGCGCGGCATCCGTGCGCCAGGCATATTCCCGGGAGTTCCACTGTGGCGTTGATCGTGCAGAAGTACGGCGGCTCGTCCGTCGCCGACGCCGAGAGCATCAAGCGGGTCGCGAAGCGCATCGTCGACACGCGGCGTGCCGGGCACGACGTCGTCGTCGCGGTGAGCGCCATGGGCGACACGACCGACGAGCTGCTCGACCTCGCCCACGAGGTCGCCCCCATCCCGGCGCCGCGCGAGCTCGACATGCTGCTCTCGTCGGGCGAGCGCATCTCGATGGCGCTGCTGGCGATGGCGATCCACTCGATGGGCTTCGAGGCGCGCTCGTTCACGGGCAGCCAGGCAGGCATGATCACGGATGCCACCCACGGCGCGGCGCGCATCGTCGATGTCACCCCGGTGCGCCTGCGCGAGGCGCTCGACGAGGGCGCCATCGTCATCGTCGCGGGCTTCCAGGGCTTCAACCGCGACACACGCGACATCACGACTCTGGGTCGTGGCGGGTCGGACACGACGGCCGTCGCGCTCGCCGCCGCCCTGAGCGCCGACGTCTGCGAGATCTACAGCGACGTCGACGGCATCTTCACCGCCGATCCCCGTGTCGTGCCGAAGGCCCGCAAGCTCGGCGTCGTCACGAGCGAGGAGATGCTCGAGCTCGCCGCCAACGGCGCCAAGGTCCTCTACATCCGGGCGGTCGAGTACGCCCGTCGTCACGGCGTGACCATCCACGCCCGGTCATCGTTCAGCTCGGCCGAAGGGACGTTGGTGCTCGGCCCCGACGCCCGTGCCGAGCGTCTCGCACAGGGAGAGCACATGGAAGAGCCGATCGTCGCGGGCGTCGCCACCGACCTCAGCCAGGCCAAGGTCACGGTCGTCGGGGTGCCCGATGTTCCCGGCAAGGCGGCCGAGATCTTCACGATCGTCGCGAAGTCGGGCGCGAACGTCGACATGATCGTGCAGAACGTGTCGGCCGCCGCCACCGGTCGCACCGACATCTCGTTCACGCTTCCCAAGTCGGATGCCGCGGCGGCCCTCCGCGCCCTCGCCGCCGACCAGGCGGAGGTCGGCTTCGAGGCGCTGCTGCACGACGACCAGATCGGCAAGCTGTCGGTCGTGGGTGCGGGCATGCGCAGTCACTCGGGTGTGTCGGCGACGCTGTTCGACGCGCTGTCGAGCGCCGGCATCAACATCGAGATGATCTCGACGTCCGAGATCCGCATCTCCGTGGTGGTGCGCGGGTCGGATGTCGCCGCCGCCGCCCGCGCGGTGCACACCGCCTACGGGCTCGACGGTGACGACGAGGCCGTCGTCTACGCCGGCTCCGGCCGCTGAGGCCCGACTTCATGCGCCGAGGGGGATCGGCGCCCGGATAGAATCGGGCAAACCTTCCGCCCGCGACTTCCGCGCGCCCGTCCCACCCGAGGTACCCGCATGACCCGCATCTCCGATTCCGGATTCACCGTCGCCGTCGTGGGCGCCACTGGCCAGGTCGGCACGGTGATGCGCGAGATCCTCGCCGAGCGCGCCTTCCCGGTGCGCGAGCTTCGCCTGTTCGCGACGGCGCGCAGCGCCGGCACGTCGGTCGAGTACCAGGGTGTCTCGGTCGTCATCGAGGATGTCGCGACCGCCGATCCGGCCGGCATCGACATCGCCCTCTTCTCGGCGGGTGCGACCGGCAGCCGCGCCCACGCGCCCCGGTTCGCCGAAGCGGGCGCCACCGTCATCGACAACTCCAGCGCCTGGCGCATGGACCCCGAAGTGCCGCTCGTCGTCAGCGAGGTCAACCCGCACGCCATCGACGAGGCCGTCAAGGGCATCATCGCGAACCCCAACTGCACGACCATGGCCGCGATGCCCGTGCTGAAGGTGCTCGACGCCGACGCCGGGCTCGAGCGTCTCATCGTCTCGACCTACCAGGCCGTCTCGGGGTCGGGTCTCGCCGGCGCCCGCGAGCTGCTCGGCCAGGTCGAGGGCGTGCTCGCGCAGGGCCACACGCTCGACCTCGTGCACAACGGGGCATCCGTCGACTTCCCGGAGCCCGAGAAGTACGTCGCCCCGATCGCGTTCGACGTCATCCCGTTCGCGGGCAACCTCGTCGACGACGGCCTGAACGAGACCGACGAGGAGAAGAAGCTCCGTAACGAGAGCCGCAAGATCCTCGAGCTGCCCGACCTGCGCGTCGCCGGTACCTGCGTGCGCGTGCCCGTGTTCACCGGTCACTCGCTGTCGATCAACGTCGAGTTCTCCCGTGACATCACCCCCGAGCGCGCGCGCGAGCTGCTCGCCGCCGCGCCCGGTGTGCGTCTCGAGGAGGTTCCGACACCGCTGCAGGCCGCCGGCACCGACCCCAGCTACGTGGGTCGCATCCGCGCCGACCAGTCGGCGCCCGAGGGCAAGGGTCTTGCGCTCTTCATCTCGAACGACAACCTCCGCAAGGGTGCCGCGTTGAACGCGGTGCAGATCGCCGAGCTCGTCGCCGCGAAGCTGCAGGTCACCGCCTGAGCCCGATCGCCTCGAAGGGCCGGATGCCGCGGCATCCGGCCCTTTCGCGTCGGTCAAGAACGCCCGACTTTCACGGGCCGGCGAGGCCCTCGCGCGAGGGCGGGTCGCGCGCGCGAACTAGACTCGAACGGTGAGCGAAACCCTCGATGTCGCCCTGATCGGCGGCGGAGTCATGAGTGCCACGCTGGGCACCTTCCTGCAGCAGCTGCAGCCCGACTGGAAGATCGCGGTGTTCGAGCGTCTGGGCGATGTCGCCCAGGAGAGCTCCAACGCGTGGAACAACGCCGGCACCGGGCACGCCGCGCTCTGCGAGCTGAACTACATGCCGCAGGCGGCCGACGGTTCCGTCGACCCGGCGAAGGCGGTCTCGATCAACGAGCAGTTCCAGCTGAGCCGTCAGTTCTGGTCGTCGCTGATCGACCAGGGCATCCTCGATGAGCCGTCGACGTTCATCAACGCGACCCCCCACATGACCTTCGTGCGCGGCGAGAAGGATGTCTCCTACCTCCGTCACCGGTATGAGTCGCTGAAGCAGCAGCCGCTGTTCTCGACGATCCAGTTCAGCGACGACTCGCGCGTCATCAACCAGTGGGCCCCGCTGCTCATGGACAAGCGGCTGAAGGCCGACGAGCCGTTCGCGGCGACGCGCGTCGAGGCCGGCACCGACGTCGACTTCGGCTCGCTGACGCGGCAGCTGTTCGACGGCATGGCGGCGCGGGGCGCCGACATCCTCACGGGCCGCGAGGTGCGCAACCTGAAGAAGCTCGCCGACGGCACGTGGCGCATCGACTACCGCCACACGGTCGGGCGTGCTCCGGCGCGGGTGAACGCGCGGTTCGTGTTCGTCGGCGCCGGCGGCTGGGCGATCAAGCTGCTGCAGAAGTCGGGCATCCCCGAGATCAAGGGATACGGCGTGTTCCCCATCGGGGGCCAGTGGCTGAAGACGAGCAACCCCGACGTGGTCGCGAAGCACCGCGCGAAGGTCTACTCGCAGGCGTCGGTGGGTGCCCCGCCGATGTCGGTGCCGCACCTCGACACCCGCGTCGTCGACGGCGAGACCTCGCTGCTGTTCGGCCCGTTCGCGACGTTCAGCCCCAAGTTCCTGAAGACCGGGTCCCGCTGGGACATCGTCGCCCAGGTGCGTCCGTCGAACCTGTTGAGCATGCTGAAGGTGGGCGCGACGAACCTCGACCTCGTGAAGTACCTGGTCAGCGAGCTGCTGAAGACGCACAAGGGCAAGATGAAGAGCCTGCAGGCGTTCATGCCCACCGCCGACGCGAAGGACTGGGAGCTGCTGAACGCGGGCCAGCGCGCGCAGGTGATGGTCGGCGGCAAGCTGCAGTTCGGCACCGAGGTGGTCTCGGCCGGCGACGGCTCGATCGCGGGCCTGCTGGGGGCATCGCCCGGCGCCTCGACGGCGGTCGCGATCATGCTGAACCTGCTGAAGACGTGCTTCCCCGACCGCATCGCCGGATGGCAGCCGAAGCTCACCGAGCTGATCCCGACTTACGGCGAGACGCTGAACGACAAGCCGGAACTCGCGCGCGAGACTCTCGCGCGCACGGCCGGCGACCTGTCCATCTCGGTCTGACGCGGGCGTGGCGAAGCTCTACTTCCGCTACGGAGCGATGAACTCCGGAAAGTCGACGGCGCTGCTGCAAGCCGCCTACAACTATGAGGAGCGCGGCCAGACCGTGCTGCTGGCCAAGCCCGAGATCGACACGAAGGAGGCCGACCGCATCTCGAGCCGTCTGGGCGTCACCCGCCCGGTCGACTTCCTCGTGCGGCCGGAGGACGACATCCGGGCGATCTTCGCGCGGCACCGCGCGCGTGTGCACGCCGAGGCCGAGTCGACCCTGGTGCCCGAGAACCGCGATGTGGCGTGCCTGATGATCGACGAGGCGCAGTTCCTCACACGGGAGCAGGTCGACGATCTGCTACGCATCGTGGTGCTCGACGGCGTGCCGGTGCTCGCCTACGGCATCCGCACCGACTTCCAGACGCACGCCTTCCCGGGGTCGCGGCGCCTGATGGAGCTCGCCCACAGCCTGGAGGAGCTGAAGACCATCTGCCGCTGCGGCCGCAAGGCGCTGTTCAACGCGCGGCTGGTCGGCGGCCGGTTCGTGTTCGACGGCGATCAGGTTGCGATCGACGAGCTGTCGAGCGAGCGGGTCACTTACGAGTCGATGTGCGCGGAGTGCTATCTGCGCGAGTCAGGCGGGCTGCTCGGCTGACGCCCGCCGCGGCGGCCACGGCACGAGCATCGAGGTGCGCCGGCGGTAGTCGGCGTACGCCGGGTACTTCTCCGACGTGATCGACTCGGTGAACACGGTCGACCCGATGAACAGCACCGTCAGCAGCGCCGCTCCGATGATCGACCAGTTGAGCGCGCCGCCCCAGAACGAGACTCCGGATGCCGCGGCCGCCGTCGCGCCGAGCAGATAGAGCATCCACCACTGGGCCTGCTCGCAGAAGAAGTTGGGGTGGCGGCTGTAGCGGAAGAGGCCGGTGTCGACGAAGCCGGGGGACAGGGTGCCGCCCGCGGCGCGCTTGCGCTGGTGGAAGTTCCACTGCTGCTGGTCGGCGGTGAACTCGCCCACGAGGAACAGCAGGAACAGCAGCGACCACGCGGCATCCCACCCGGTGAACGGTGCGGGGAACGCGAGGGCGACGACGGCCGGAAGGGTGATGAGCACGAGCAGAGCGTTCTGGTACAGGACGATGAAGAACAGGTTGAATGCCTGGAACTGGCCCGGCGACATGCGCGCCCGAAGGATCGCCCACCGGTAGTCCTCCATGCCGGTGTAGCCGCCCTTGCGGGCGAAGTTGAACGTGAGGCGAGCGCCCCAGAGGGTGACGAGCGCAGCCATCACGACGAGACGCGTGGCGTCGACGCCGGTGCCGAGCGCGAAGCCCGCGAAGATCCACACGTAGACGACCGGGACGACCGACCAGATGCGGTCGACCCACGAGGTGTCTTTCGTGATCAGCGACAGCACCCAGCAGGCGGCGCTCACGACGCCGGCGACGGTCAGAACCCAGGCGAGAGCGGTCACGTCGTCAGCGTAGCGCCGCCCGGGGACGGCGAGGGCGGTCGCCGCGGCGCCGGGGCGAGCGCGGCGGGAGCGTCAGCGCGCGTCGGGGAGGGTGGGGATGAGCTGTTCGAGGAACACGGCGGTGTCCTCCCAGCCCTCGACCGCCTGGCAGGCGACGCCGAGGGCGAGCACCGGGTAGTCGTTGCCGTCCGGGTCGAGTCGGTCGCCGACGAACAGCATCTCATCGAGGGAGATGCCGGTCTGCGTCGCGAGCTGCGCCATGCCGTAGGCCTTGTCGATGCCGCGATGGGTGATGTCGACGGACGTCGAGCCGCCCGAGCGCACCTCGAGATCGGGGATGCGGGCGGCGACGGCCTCGCGCAGTGCATTCTTCTTCTCGCCGGTCGGATCCCACGCCATCTTCGCGTCGAGGGGAGCCTGCTGTCCGAGGGCGGAGAACGTGATCTGCGAGCCGCGGTCCTCGAGAATCGGGCCCCAGGGCTCCGCCTCCCACAGACCGAGACGCTCCGCCTCCTCCTGCACCGCCGCCAGCGCCCGCGACTTCTCATCGTCGCTCAGCGCGTGGGCGTAGATCGTCTCGATGCCGTCGGCGTTCAGCCGGTAGTACTGGGTGCCGCAGGTGGGCATCAGGTGGAAGCGGTCGAACACCGTCGACGCGGCATCCGGCAGCTTCTCGACCACCTGCGCGCGGAACTGGCCCAGCTGGCCGCCCGAGATGATCGCGACCTCCACACGCTGGGCGAGGGCGACGAGCAGATCGCCGATGCGCGGATCGATCGCGCTCTTCGAGGGCGCGAGAGTGTCATCGAGATCGAAGGCGACGAGCCGGGGCGCGGACATGTGGTCTCCGTTTCTGGATATGACGAGGGCTCCGTCATTCCGGCGGAGCCCTCTGCAGTCGGGGTGACAGGATTTGAACCTGCGGCCTCGTCGTCCCGAACGACGCGCGCTACCAAGCTGCGCCACACCCCGTGGCAACCCTCCGAGTCTACCCCGTCGCCGCGGCCTGCGACGAATCGGGCGCGGGCACGAGAGTGAGCAGCGAGGCCTCGGGGCGGCACCCGAATCTCACCGGCGCGTAGATCGACTGGCCGAGTCCGGCGCTCACGTTCAGGGGAACCGTGCGGCCGTGATGCGTCCAGGCGCTGAGGCCGCGCGCCTGGTCGAGGGGGATGTCGCAGTTGGCGACGAGGGCGTTCTTTGCGAAGGGGATGCGCACCTGTCCGCCGTGCGTGTGGCCCGCGAAGATCGCGTCGGCACCGAGGTCGTCGAACACGTCGAGCACGCGACGATACGGCGCGTGGGTGACGCCGAGGGTCAGGTCGGCGACTCCCGCGGTGCGCTGCGCCTCGCGCAGCGGGGGGAGCGCGGCGAGGTCGTCCCAGTGTCGATGTGCGTCGTCGACACCGAACGCGTCGACGCGAAGCCCCGCCACGTCGATGCTCGAGGCGGCGTTGTTGAGGTCACGCCAGCCCAGATCGTCACGCAGGAAGCGATCGAGGGCATCGGTGTCGATGCGCTCCTCCCGTACATGGCGTTTCGAGGGCCCCGTGAAGTAGCGGAACGGGTTGCGCGGCGCAGGGGCGTGGACATCGTTCGACCCGTGCACGAACACGCCGGGGATTCCGCCGAACGCCGACAGAGCAGCACGCACGCCATCGAGGCCCTCGGGATGGCCCAGGTTGTCACCCGTGTTCACGATGAGATCCGGGCGCAGATCGTCGAGACCCGCGACCCACCTCTGCTTGGCACGCTGCCACGGTGCCATGTGCAGGTCCGACAGATGCAGGACGCGGATCGCCGGCGCTCCCGGCGGCAGGATCGCCACCGTGTGCGTGCGAACGGTGAACAGGAAACGCTCGACGCTCGTTCCCCACACCGCCGCGGCGGCGCCCGCTGCCCCGACCGCGCCGAGCGCGATCAGGGCAGTGCGGGTGGTGGTCGGCGTCATCCGCTGCCGGTGCCGCCGGAGCCGCCGCCACCCGTGCCGCCGCCACCCGATCCGCCGCCGCTGGCGGGGGTGCAGGTGATCGCGATCGGGTCACTCGGGCGTGCCGACTGGCCGGCGCCGGGGCTCGTGCCGCTGGCCTTGGCGTTGGGCGTGGAACAGACGGCCTGGTTCGCGAAACTCACGTTCGTGAATCCCGCGCTGCTCAGCGTCTGTTGCGCCTGGGTCGGCGTCTGACCGCTGACACCCGGAATCGGAACCGCCGGTGCATTTCCGGTGCTCGGCGACAGCGTCACTGTGGTGCCTCCGGCGACCTGGCCCGCGGCCGGATCCTGCTGGGCGACGAGGCCAGCGGCGACCGTCGAGTCCACGGGGGCACCGGTCTGCACGTTGAAGCCGGCCGTCTGCAGCTGCTGCGTGGCCTGGTCGACCGTCAGACCCACCACGTTCGGCAGGGTCGACATGACCTGCTTCGTGAGGTTGGGGTCGGGCGCCGGGAAGGCGTCGCCGCCGTAGATCTTGTCGGCCGCGCCCTGAATCTCTTTCGCCAGAATGTAGCGCAGGTTGGAGAGCTGCCTTCCGCCGGTCGAGAGGTGGAAGAGGTTAGAGAAGCCGCTCGCGTTGCCGACCCACACCGCGGTCGTCGCCTTGGTCGACGACTCGATCAGCCAGGTGTGCGTCTGCTCGTTCGTACCCGTCTTGCCGAGCAGCGGGGTGCCGTCGTACGGATTTCCGCCCGTACCGGTTCCTCCGCGCATCACACCCTGCAGGGCGTAGGCCGCGGTGGCCGCGACATTCGGGTCGATGACCTGGGAGCAGTTGGAGGCAGGCTTGGCGAGCTCGGTGCCCGAGGCATCCGTCACCTTGTCGATGACCGTCGGGCTGCAGTAGATGCCGTTGTTCGCGACGGTTGCGAACGCCTCGGCCATCGCCATCGGCGACACGTTGTCGACGCCGATGACCTCGGTGCCGTAGTCCATCGGAATCGGCTTGCCGTTGCCGAACGTGACGCCCATCTTGGCGACCGTCTGCGCGATCGGGCACAGCCCGATCTTCGAGGCCATCGCGAGGAAGCCCGAGTTGATCGACGCCGCCGTGAACTGCATCGGGGTGCCGATCATGCCCTGGCCCTCGAAGTTCCCGATCATGTCGTTGTTCGCGTTGGTCCACGTGCCGTTGCAGGTGGGGATGTTCTTGAACACCCGGTTGCGGCCGTCGATGACCTGATTGACCGAGTTCCCCGCTTCGAGCCAGGAGACCAGGGTGAAGATCTTGAAGGTCGAACCCGCGGGGAATCCGCCCGACTTGCCATACGTCGAGTTTCCGGCGTAGACGAGGCTGGAGGTTCCCGGCGTTGATCCGGCCGAGTCGGCTTCGCTGTAGTTCGTGTTCTGGGTGATCGAGAGCACGCGTCCCGTGGACGGCTCGATCGTGACCGAGGTCGACCCGAGGTCGATGCCGGCCATCGTCGCCGGCACGTACTTCGACATCGAGCCCTGCGCGGAGTTCTGCAGGTTCATGTCGATCGTGGTGTAGATCTTCAGGCCACCCTTCTGCAGCTTCGCGGCGCGCTCCTCGGGGGTGGAGCCGAACGCCGGGTCGTTGGAGACGACGTCTTGCACGTACTTGCAGAAGTAGGGCGCGGAACTCGCCGCGCATCCCGTCTTCGGGGTGGTGATCGTGGGGGTGATCGGGTCGGACACGGCCTTGTCGTGATCGGCCTGCGAGATCTTGCCGTCGATCAGCATGCGGTCGAGAACGTAGGTCTGCCGCTGCTTGGTGAGCGCGTAGTGGTTTGCGTCGCCGTTGGTCGTGCTGGCGGGCTGGTCGATGCGGTAGGTGTTCGGATTCTGCACCATGCCCGCGAGGGTCGCCGCCTGCTCGAGGTTCAGGTCTTTGGCGTGCACGCCGAAGTAGCGCTCGGCTGCCGCCTCGATGCCGTACGTCTGCCCGCCGAAGTTCGAGATGTTCAGGTAGCCGACGAGGATGTCGTTCTTGGAATACTTCTGCTCGAGTGCGATGGCGTAGCGCATCTCCTGCAGCTTGCGCTGGATGCCGCTGGCGCCCGACGAGTTGGTGGCGTCGTTGTAGCACTTCTGCACATCGGCGTCGTTCGTCGCCGTCGAGTAGCAGTTCTGCACGAGCACGTTCTTCACGTACTGCTGGCTGATCGAGGATCCACCCTGCACGTTGTTGCCCTGGATGTTCGAGAGCAGCGCGCGCGTGGTGCCGATCAGGTCGATGCCGCCGTGCTCGTAGTACCGCGGGTCCTCGCTCGAGAGGATCGCCTGGTACATCACCGGCGCCACCTCGTCGTACGTCACCGGCGTGCGGTTCTGGGTGTAGTACGAGGTCATCTCGGTGTACTGGCCGGTCGACGGGTCCTTCGCGTAGAAGACCGTCGGCTGCATCAGGGTCTGGATGTCGAGGTTCGACGGGAGATCCTCGAACATGTTGATCGCACCCGATGCGGCGGCCGAAGTGACCGCGATCGCGGGGGTGACCGTGGCGGCGATGAGGACTCCAGCGACGGCGCTGAGTCCGATCAGTCCGGCGAGTCCGGCAAGCAGACCACCACCCGTGGTTTTCGATGCAGGCATAGGCTTGATCGTAAGCCAGGATGCTGGGCGAAGCCTTGCAGGCCCGCGCCCGTGCGCGCCCGACCACGACCCGACGGAGCCTCATGACCACGTGGGAGTACCTCACCACGCCCCTGCTGATCCACAACACCGCCGCGATCCTCAACAACTGGGGCAAGCAGGGGTGGGAGCTCGTTCAGGTGGTGACGGGACCCGAGGGGGGCCTCGTCGCCTACTTCAAGCGCCCCGTGACGACGGATGCCGCAGCCAACGTGGGACTCGCGGCCGCCGCCGAGGCCGCGCAGCGTTTCGAAGGAGAAGACCGATGACCATCAGTGCCCGCCTCGCCGAACTCGGACTCGAGCTGCCGGAGGTCGTCCCTCCGGTGGCGGCCTACGTGCCCGCCAAGGTGCACGGCGACCTCGTCTACACGGCCGGTCAGCTGCCGTTCGTGTCGGGTGGGCTGCCGGCCACCGGCAAAGTCGGAGACGGCCACGGCCTCGTGCCGGCGTCAGATGCGGCCTCCTATGCCCGCCAGTCCGCGTTGAACGCGATCGCCGCCGCGGCAGCGGTCGTGGGGGGAGTCGACAAGCTCACCGGTGTGCTGAAGGTCACCGGCTTCGTTGCGTCGGTGCCGGAGTTCACCGGCCAGCCGGGCGTCATCAACGGGGCGAGCGAGCTGCTCGGCGAGGTGTTCGGTGAGGACGGCCGCCACGCGCGATCCGCCGTCGGTGTTCCCGTCCTCCCGCTCGACTCGCCTGTCGAGGTCGAGGTCGTCTTCACTCTCGCCTGAGCGCACACGCGAGAGGAGGGGTCGGTGCCTGTGCGCCGACCCCTCCTCTATATAGGGCGTGTCAGCGCACCTGCGCCGAGATGACGCTCATCACCGCCGTGTCGGCGAGCGTCGTGGTGTCGCCGACCTCGCGGCCCTCCGCGACATCCCGAAGCAGACGGCGCATGATCTTGCCGGACCGGGTCTTGGGCAGCTCGCCCACGATGTAGACGTCACGCGGGCGCGCGATCGGACCGATCTGCTCGCCCACCCACCCGCGCAGCGTGCCGGCGAGCCCATCGGGGGAGTGCTGTTTGAGGTAGTTCTCCTTGATGATGACGAATGCGACGACAGCCTGGCCGGTGGTCTCGTCGCTCGCTCCGACGACCGCAGCCTCGGCGACGGCCTCGTTCGCGACCAGAGCCGACTCGATCTCGGCGGTGGAGAGCCGGTGGCCCGAGACGTTCATCACGTCGTCGACACGGCCGAGCAGCCAGATGTCGCCGTCCTCGTCGAGGCGCGCGCCGTCTCCCGCGAAGTAGTACCCCTGGTCGGCGAACTTCTCCCAGTAGGTCTCGACGAACCGCTCCGGGTCGCCCCAGATGCCGCGCAGCATCGACGGCCACGGCTCGGTGATCACGAGCAGCCCGCCGTTGCCGTTGCCGACGTGGGCGCCGCTCTCGTCGACGACGTCGATCGAGACGCCGGGGATCGGCACCTGCGCCGAACCGGGCTTGGTCTCGGTGACGCCGGGCAGCGCCGAGATCATGATGGCCCCGGTCTCGGTCTGCCACCACGTGTCGACGATCGGGGCCTCGTCAGCGCCGATGATCTCGCGGTACCAGATCCAAGCCTCGGGGTTGATGGGTTCGCCCACCGACCCGAGCACGCGGATGCTCGACAGGTCGTACTGCTGGGGGATCTGCCGGCCCTGCTTCATGAACGAGCGGATGGCGGTGGGCGCCGTGTAGAGCACGCTCACCTTGTACTTCTCGACCAGCGCCCACCAGCGGCCGGGCTCGGGTGATTCGGGAGTTCCTTCGTAGAGCACCTGCGACGCGCCGTTGGAGAGCGGACCGTACGTGACGTAGGAGTGGCCGGTGATCCAGCCGATGTCGGCGGTGCACCAGTAGACATCCGTCTCGGGGTGGATGTCGTGCACGACCTTGTTGGTGAAGGTCGCCTGCGTGAGGTACCCGCCCGACGTGTGCAGGATGCCCTTCGGCTTCCCGGTGGTGCCCGACGTGTAGAGGATGAACAGCGGGTTCTCGGCGGGGAACGGCTGCGCCTCATGATCGGCGGATGCCGCGGGCACGGCCTCATGCCACCAGATGTCGCGCCCTTCGGCCCAGTCGACGGGGTTGTCGCCGCGCTTGACGACGAGCACGTGCTCGACGGTCTCCTGCGCCCCGGAACCGCGGTCGGCGAGTGCCTGGTCGACGGCGGGCTTCAGCGGTGAGACCTTGCCCTTGCGCCAGCCGCCGTCGGCGGTGATCACGAGCTTTGCTCCGGCGTCGTCGATGCGGGCGCGCAGGCTGTCGGCGGAGAACCCGCCGAACACCACGGAGTGGATCGCTCCCACGCGGGCGACCGCGAGCATGGCCGCGACCGCCTCCGGGATCATCGGCAGGTAGATCGCGACGCGGTCGCCGCGGCCGATGCCGAGGTCGCCGAGCACGTTGGCGAGTCGCTTGACCTCGTCGGTGAGCTCGGCGTACGTCACCTGGCGGGAGTCTCCCGGCTCGCCTTCCCAATAGAGGGCGACGCGGTCGCCGTTGCCTGCCTCGACATGCCGGTCGAGGCAGTTGTAGGCGACGTTCAGCTCGCCGTCGGCGAACCATTCCGCGAACGGCGGGTTGGTCCAGTCGAGCACCTGCGTGAAGGGGCGGTGCCAGTGCACGAGCTCCCGCGCCTGCTCGGCCCAGAAGCCTTCGCGGTCGGCTGCGGCGCGTTCGTAGAGCTCCGCGGTGCCCACGGCCTGGGCGCGGAAGGAAGCGGCGGGCGCGAAGTGCCGGTCCTCGTGAAGAAGGCTGTCGATCTGACTCATTGCTCGCTCCTTTGCGTGCCGTCGAGAGGGACGAAGGTCCACATTGTATATAGCACCGCGCCGCGACACGCTCGGGTGCCGAACGTTGCGCGAGGTTGCGGGGCGCCCGGGTTTGGCACGATGCCTGAGGTTGCGTAAGGTGTGCTTCGGAACGCGTTCGCGCGTTCTGCATGTCACCCGCAACCCCCAATGCAAGGTGGCGTGCGAGGCGGCGCCCTTCCCCCAGGGCGCCGCCTCCCGCCAGGACATCGCCGCCTTTTACCCGAAGGGCGGCGATGTTGCGTCTCACATCCCCCCGGATTCCTCCCCAGGCGCGGCGGCCGACTCGGGATCGCTCGATGCTCCACCGATGCGAGCGGGCAGGATGCCGCGGCATCCGCGTCTTTCTAACGTCGCCGGTGTGCAGCAGCTCTTCGTCGCCCGGCCCTCGTCCGCGGCACCCATCGCATCCGGTGATCTGGCGCCCGGGCGCCCGATCGCGGAGTTCGGGGTGCTGGCGCCGCTGATCGCCGACCCTGCCGTGACCGACGTCTTCGTCAACGGCGGCGACGGGGTCTTCGTCGATCGTGGCGATGGCGCCGTGCGCGAGAAGGGGGTGCGACTCAGCGCCGAGGACGCCCGTGCACTTGCCGTGCATCTCATCGCGTTGGGCGGTCGTCACATCGACGACGCGACGCCCTGCATCGATGTGCGCGTCGCCGGCGGTCTGCGCGTGCATGCCGTACTGCCACCGCTCGCTGTCGACGGCGCGGTGGTCTCGATCCGGGCGCGCCGGTTCGAGTCGCCCACCCTCGACGACCTCCAGCGTGGCGGGATGTTCGGCCCCGCGCAGCGGTCTCGGCTCGACGATCTCGTCGCTCACCGCCGCAACGTGCTCATCGCGGGTGCCGCGGGGAGCGGCAAGACGACACTGCTCGCCGCGATGCTGGCGGCCGTGCCGGTGACCGAACGTATCGTCACGATCGAGGATGTCGCCGAGCTCTCCTTCGAGCACCCGCATCACGTTCGCCTGGAGTCCCGGCAGGCCAATCTCGAGGGCGCCGGTGCGATCGGTCTCGACCGACTGGTGCGCGAGGCGCTGCGCATGCGGCCCGATCGGCTGGTCGTGGGCGAGTGTCGCGGAGCCGAGGTGCGAGAGCTGCTCACGGCGCTCAACACCGGCCACGACGGCGGCGCGGGCACCGTGCACGCCAACGGCATCGGCGACGTCGCCGCCCGACTCGAGGCGCTGGGTGCTCTCGCCGGACTCGACGACGCGGCGCTCGCGAGACAGGTCGCGAGCTCAATCGATGCGGTGGTCTTCCTCGAACGGGATGCCGCGGGCCGCCGCCGTGTCGGGGCCGTGGGTGTGCCGGTCCTCCAGGCGGGGCGACTGCGCGTCGAGGCGGAGGCCGTCGCATGATCGGCGCCGTGCGCGACGGCTCCCGGCGCCGCGCTCCCGATTCGATGTCCTCGCCCGCCGATGTCGCCCTGCAGCTCGCAGTGCTGCTGCAGGCGGGTGTGACCCCCGATCGAGCGTGGGAGCACATCGTCGCTGCGGGCGCGCGCGATCTCGCACCGCTCACCGACGGTGGCGACCGCGCCGTCGCGCTCGCGCGACTCGGAGACCAGTGGGCGCCGCTCGCCGCGGTGTGGCAGGTTGCCATGACGGTGGGCGCGCCGCTCGCGGTCACACTGCGCGATGCCGCGACGGCGGTGCGAGACGCCGACGAGGTGCGCGACGAGATCGCGGTGGCCCTGGCGGAACCGGTCGCGACCGCGCGGCTGGTGGCATGGCTGCCCGCCGTCGCCGTGCTGCTGTCCCTTGCCCTCGGATTCGACCTGTCCGCTGTCGTGCGCTCGCCGATCGGCATCGCGTGCCTCCTCGCCGGTGTCGCGCTGATGCTCCTCGCCCGCCGCTGGACACGGCGCCTCGTCGCCCGCGCGCAGCCGGCTGCCGGGGTGGCCGGCATCGACGCCGACCTCGTCGCCATCGCGCTGTCGGGCGGCACATCGCTCGATGCCGCACGGCGCGCGGCGGCCGAGGCGGGGCATCCGGTCACCGTCGAGACCGTGCGGGCGCTCGAGCTGTCCATGCGCGCGGGCGTGCCGGCCGCGGAGCTGCTGCGCGCGCAGGCCGCGCGTCAGCGACGCCTCGCCCGCACGGACGGGCGGGAGCGCGCGGCGCGGCTGGGGTCGGCGCTGCTGCTGCCCCTCGGGGTGTGCACGTTGCCCGCCTTCCTCCTGCTGGGGGTGGCGCCGATGATCCTCGGCGTGCTGGCCAGCGGCGGAGGCGTCATCTGAACCCGTGCCCGTCCACCCGTGCCCCCCCAC
>NZ_SCOB01000029.1:0-24347 GCF_005503465.1 Microbacterium sp. 4NA327F11
GGGCTCGGCCACGCGGGTCCACGAGGGCAGCCTCAACCCGATCGTCCAGGCGGGGGTCATCACCGAGATGGCCCAGCTCGCCCGAACGGTGCACGTCGAGCCCACCATCAGCGACTACGTCGCCCGACTCGTCGACGGCACGCGCACCGCCCAAGAGGTCCGCCTCGGCGTGAGCGTGCGCGGTGCACTGGCCCTCGTCCGCTCGGCCAAGACCTACGCGGCGTCCCTCGGCCGCCACTACGTGATCCCGGACGACGTCAAGTCGCTCGCCGAGCCCGTGCTCGCCCCCGACGAGATCGAGCGCTTCCTCGACCTCGCCGAGCGCCTGCCCGAGCTGACCCCGGCCGAGGTGCGCGAGCTGTCGATCGTCGCGGCCCCCGGCGTGCTCGCCTCCGCCCCCGCCCCGAAGGGAGTCTTCTGATGCTGTACAGCCAGACCCCCGCCGCCGAGAAGCGGCGCCTGTTCCGCGAGCGGCTGGCCACCGGCGAGCTGCTGCGGTTCCCGGGCGCGTTCAACCCGCTCTCGGCCCGGCTCATCGAGCGCAAGGGCTTCGAGGGCGTCTACATCTCGGGTGCGGTGCTCTCCGCTGACCTCGGGCTTCCCGACATCGGTCTCACGACCCTCACCGAGGTCGCCGGCCGCGGCCAGCAGATCGCCCGCATGACCGAGCTGCCGGCGATCATCGACGCCGACACCGGCTTCGGCGAGCCCATGAACGTGGCCCGCACGATCCAGACCCTCGAGGACGCCGGCATCGCCGGCACCCACATCGAGGACCAGATCAACCCGAAGCGGTGCGGTCACCTCGACGGCAAGGCGGTCGTCGACCAGGACACCGCGATCAAGCGCATCCGCGCGGCATCCGATGCCCGTCGTGACCCGAACTTCCTCATCATGGCGCGCACCGACATCCGTGCCGTCGAGGGGCTCCATGCCGCGATCGACCGCGCCAAGGCGCTCGTCGACGCCGGGGCCGACGCGATCTTCCCCGAGGCGATGCGCGACCTCGGCGAGTTCGAGGCGGTGCGCAACGCCGTCGACGTGCCGATCCTCGCCAACATGACCGAGTTCGGCAAGAGCGACCTGTTCAGCGTCGACCAGCTGCGGGACGTGGGAGTGAACATCGTCATCTGGCCGGTGTCGCTGCTGCGCATCGCCATGGGTGCCGCGGGCCGTGCGCTCGACACCCTCGTCGACGACGGCCACCTCACGTCGAAGCTCGGCGAGATGCAGCATCGCGCCGACCTCTACGACCTGGTGGACTACGAGGAGTACAACCACTTCGACACCTCGGTGTTCAACTTCCAGATCACCCGCTGACGTCCGCGAAGGAGCAGACATGTCCGAGATCGAGATCAAGAAGGGCCTCGCCGGGGTCACGGTCGACTACACCGCGATCAGCAAGGTCAACCCCGACACCAACAGCCTGCTGTACCGCGGCTACCCGGTGCAGGAGCTCGCGGCGACCCAGTCGTTCGAGTCCGTCGCCCTGCTGCTGTGGAACGGCGATCTGCCGGATGCCGCGGCCCTCGCCGCATTCGAGGGGTTCGAGCGCACGCACCGCGGGCTCGACGCCGACGTGAAGACGGTGATCGACCTGCTGCCGCTCGAGTCCCACCCGATGGACGTCGTGCGCACAGCGGTGTCGGTCCTCGGTGCGCAGGATGCCGCGGCATCCGACAACTCGCCCGCCGCCGACCTCGCCAAGGCGCAGCTGCTGTTCGCGAAGATCCCCGCGATCGTCGCCTACGACCAGCGCCGCCGCCGCGGTCAGCAGCCGGTGCCGCCGCGGGACGACCTCGGCTACGCGGCGAACTTCCTGTGGATGACGTTCGGCGAAGAGCCGGCCGACATCGTCGTCGAGGCGTTCAACGTGTCGATGATCCTGTACGCGGAGCACTCGTTCAACGCCTCGACCTTCACCTCACGGGTGATCACGTCGACCACCTCCGACCTCTATTCGGCGGTCGTCGGTGCGATCGGTGCGCTCAAGGGCGCCCTGCACGGCGGGGCCAATGAGGCCGTCATGCACATCTTCGACGAGGTCGGCACGGCAGACAACGTCGGCCCGTGGCTCGACGAGGCCCTCGCCGCGAAGCGCAAGATCATGGGCTTCGGGCACCGGGTCTACAAGAAGGGCGACTCGCGGGTGCCGACCATGAAGGCCGCCCTCGACGACCTCGTGGAGTACTACGACGCCCGTGACCTCGCCGCGCTCTACGACACTCTCGAGAGCGAGTTCGTGGCCCGCAAGGGCATCTACCCGAACCTCGACTACCCGTCGGGTCCGGCCTATCACCTCATCGGTTTCGACACCCTCACCTTCACGCCGCTGTTCGTCGCGGCGCGCATCGTGGGCTGGACGGCTCACATCATCGAGCAGACCGCCGCCAACGCGCTCATCCGTCCGCTCTCGGCCTACAACGGTCCCGACGAGCGGCACATCGTCGGGTATGTGGCCTCGGCGGCCGACCGTGCGGCGGCGAGCCGCGAGGCGGAGTCCGCCGACTGACGTGGACATGACGAGGGGGGTGGATGCCGCGGCATCCACCCCCCTCGTCATGTCATCAGTGCGCTCGTCGCCGGCGCGTCATCAACAGCAGCACGGCGCCGCCGAGCAGCGCTGCCCCGGCGAGGACGAGCAGCCCCGAGAGGTCCGGAGCGCCGGTGCGCGAGAGCGTCGCGGCCGGGTCGGCGATGGTGATGCCCTGGGACAGCGTCACCGCGGTGCCGTCGGCCGAGGTTCCCGTCACGATCACCGTGTGCGACCCCGTCACGCCCGAGGGGAGCGCGGTCGTGAGCGTCGCGACACCGGTGGACGAGACCGTGACGGTACCGAGCACGATGGGGTTCGAGTGCAGCACGAACGTCGCATCGGTTCCGGGCAGCAGCCCGGACGCGGTGAAGGTCTGGTCGCTGCCCGTCGTCACCGGGCCCGAGGGAACGGTGAGCGCCGACGCCGGTGCGGTGGTGACGACGATCGACACCACCACGGGGACCGCGTGGCTGTAGGCCGCGTCACCCGCTTGGATCAGCCCGACCACACAGGTGCCCGGAGTGAGGAGGCTGATGGTGAGTCCGCTGACGGAGCACGCTCCGGGGTCGCCGGCGTCGCCCAGCTCCGCCGTCACCGGGAGACCCGAGGTGGCGGTGGCCGCGAGGGTCACGGACGTCCCGGTGTACCCCGACTCCGGTGCGCCGACGACCGAGATCGTCTGCGAGCCGTGCGGCGTGAGCCGCCCGCGGTAGAACACGGACGCTCCGTTGCCCGCCGACGTCACCGGGACGACGGCGACGGTGTAGGCCGTGCCGTTGACGAGGCCCGTGATCGTGCACGGCGACCCTGCGCAGCTGATCGTGACGGGTGCCGTGCCGCCGCGAGCGGTCACCGAGTACGACAGGATCGGCGCGCCGCCGGTGTTCACCGGAGGAGCGAACGCGATGCTCACGGTCGTGTCGCCGGACCAGCCCTCGCTCAACCGCACGGCGTCGGAGGCGACGGCCGTGATCGAGAACGTCTGATCCACCTCGGGAGCAGGCGCCGTCGCGTCATCGCCGTCCTGGTGCGCGGCGATGGTGCAGTCGCCCGCGCTCACGGGAGTCAGTCCGCCCGCACGGGTCACCGTGCACACGTCCGGGGTGAGTGTCGTGAACGTCACCGGAAGGTCCGAGGTGGCTCGAGCCATGAGATTGGCCGTCATCGTGAACGGAAGGCTGCCCGGGTTCGCGAACTCGATCGTCTGCGTGGCGAGCGGAGTCACGGTTCCTTCGTATTGCGCGGCGGGGCCGGTGTTCAGCTCGTTCTGGGCGGCGACCGAGACCTCGTAGGCGGATCCGTTCACGAGCCCGCTGACGGTGCACGGGGACGCATCGCATTCCTGGGAGCGCTGGCCCGCGGAGACGAGGTATCCGACGATCGGGCTGCCGCCGGTCTCGGTCGGCGGAGTGAACGACACCGTGACGGACCCCGACGCCGTGGTCACCGAGGTGATGGTCGGGGCGCCCGGCGTGCCCGGGTCCACCTGGAAGCTGCGCTCGACCGTCGTCGCCGGAAGGAACGCGTCGTTACCGGCCTGGTCCGCGTCGATCGTGCACGTGCCGTTCGCGTGGAACGTCGTGACGCCCGAGAGGGTGACGGTGCAGACGGCGTCCGTGGTGCTGGAGAAGGTCACCGGCAGATCGGAGTCCGACGTGGCCACCGCCGTGAACGGGGTGCCGTAGGTCTGGGTCTCCGGCTGCGCGAAAGTGATCGACTGCTCAGCCGCCGGTGTGACCGACGACGAGGCGCTCGAGGCGGGACTCGTGCCTGCGAGGTTCGAGGCAGTGACGGTGAACGTGTACGGTGTGCCGTTGGTCAGCCCGCTCACCGTGCAGGGGGAGCTGGTGCATCCGACACTCGTCAATCCTCCGGGCGAGGACGTCACTGTGTACGCCGTGATCGGAAGCCCGCCCGTGTTCGCGGGCGCGTGGAAGGAGACAGTCGCGGACGCATCGCCGGCTGTCGCGCTGACGTTCGTCGGCGCGACAGGCGCCGACGGCACCTGGGCGACTGCGACGTCGTCGACGCGCACGTAGGTCGATGCCCCCGAGGCGGACAGCACAATGCGCGGCGTGCCGCTGGCGGCGGTCGTGAAGTTGACCATGCTGAAGCTCCACCCGGGAGCGTAGGTGTCCTCGCTCGTCTTCTTGACGGCGTACTGCGTGCCTCCGACGACCCCGTCGACGTAGGCGTCGAAGGTGCCGGAACTGTCCGGGATGGACTCCGGAGTCACAACACCGCCGTACCACCAGACGCCGAACTGGTAGGTGCTCGACGGCTGCAGGTGGGGCAGCGACTGCGTGACCGTGTCGGGGTCGTTCCCGCCCGCCGGTTGGAAGACGAGCACCCCGCTGCCCGAATGCGGGAGCTCGGTCGTCGGGCCGAGCGTGAGCGCCGGCTCCGATCCGTCGCCGAAGGTGACTCCCCATCCCGGCACGATCTCGTCGCCGACGGGCGCCTGTTCGAAGCCGCAGTTGTCGACGAGATTGGGCGGCAACGCCGTGCAATCCCGGTACGGCGCCGCGTTCTGCGCCAGTGCGGGCGCGGCCACGATGGGCGCCGCCGCGATCAGAGAGCCAGTAGCGCGCCGAGCGCGACGACCGAGCCCATGACACTCTTGCGAGTCATGAGTTCCACCCCTTTGTGCGGCCCCCGCCGCGCTCTTTCGCGACCCCCGTCGCGAACGGACAAGCTGATGCCCAACAACCGCCCCACGCGATCGCGCCGATCATAGGGGCTTGCGCTATCAGTTCGTTCACAGGTTTCGGAGACCCGATTCCGCACCATCTCATCGATGGCTCATCGGCGCTCGCCATCCCACGTTCGGCGCGGCAGGATCGAAGGTGCGCGCACCGATGAGGGTGCCCCGCAGACGGGAGGACCCATGGCCGAGTACGAGACGATCCTGGTGGAGCGCCGGGGGCGCGTCGGGTGGATCACCCTGAACCGCCCGCAGGCGCTCAACGCGCTGAACGCCCGGCTCGCGAGCGAGCTGGGGGCCGCGGCATCCGATTTCGACGCCGACGAGGAGATCGGATGCATCGTCATCACCGGCTCCGAGCGGGCCTTCGCCGCCGGCGCCGACATCAAGGAGATGGCCGACAAGACGCCGCTGGAGATGGAGCAGGGGAACCCCTTCGCGGGACTCGAGCGCCTCTCGCAGCTGCGCACCCCGCTCGTCGCGGCGGTCGCGGGCTTCGCCCTCGGCGGCGGGTGCGAGCTCGCGATGACGTGCGACATCATCCTCGCGGCCGACACCGCCCGCTTCGGGCAGCCTGAGATCAACCTGGGCGTGATTCCGGGCCTCGGCGGCACGCAGCGGCTGCCGCGCGCGGTCGGCGCGTACAAGGCGGCCGATCTCGTGCTCACGGCGCGCACGATCGACGCGGTCGAGGCGGAACGTGCGGGCCTCGCCTCCCGGGTCGTTCCCGCCGCCGAGCTGCTCGAGGTGGCTCAGACGGTCGCCGACGAGATCGCGGCGAAGTCGCTGCCGGTCGTCTACGCAGCGAAGGAGGCGCTGCGCGTCGCGCGCGAGTCGACCTTGACCGAGGGACTGCGGTTCGAGCGCCGGGTGTTCGTCTCGCTGTTCGGGCTTGAGGACCAGAAGGAGGGCATGGCCGCCTTCCGCGAGAAGCGTGCGCCCGAGTTCCATCATCGGTGAGACTCAGTGTCATCGTTCGCCGTGATTCCGTTAGACTCTGCGATGGCGTAAGGAGTGCCCCGTGAAGATCGTCGTGCTGGTCAAAGAAGTCCCCGACACCTACGGTGACCGCAAGCTGTCTCTCGAGACCGGGCTCGCGGATCGCGCCGCGAGCGATGCGGTCATCGACGAGATCGGTGAGCGTGCCCTCGAGGTCGCGCTGAGCTACGCCGACAAGAACCCGGGCACCGAGGTCGTCGTGCTCTCGGTCACCCCCGAGTCGGCCACCGCGTCGGTGCGCAAGGCCCTCGCGATGGGGGCGGCGTCGGCCGTGCAGGTCGTCGATGAGGCCCTGCTCGGCGCAGACCTCGGCCTCACCGCCGAGGTGCTCGCCGCCGCCGTGCGCAAGGCGGGCTTCGACCTCGTCATCGCCGGAAACCAGTCGACCGACGGCTCGGGCGGTGTCATCGCCTCGATGCTCGGCGAGCTGCTCGACGTGCCGGCGGCCACCAGCCTCAGCACGGTCGAGATCGGCGACGGCGTCGTCACCGGCGAGCGGGCGATCGACGGCGCGACCACCACGGTCTCGGCGACCCTGCCCGCCGTCATCTCCATCACCGAGCGCCTGCCCGACGCCCGTTTCCCGAACTTCAAGGGCATCATGGCGGCCAAGAAGAAGCCGTACGAGACCTGGAGCCTCGCGGACCTCGACGTCGACGCGACGGATGCCGCGGCATCCCGATCGATCGTCATCGCGATCTCGGAGAAGCCGGCCCGCGTGGCCGGGACCAAGATCGTCGACGAGGGCGACGCCGGCACCAAGCTCGCCGAATACCTGATCTCGAACCGACTGGCCTGAGGAAGACGACGATGACCGACTTCGCGCCCGACACCATCCTCGTGCTGCTCGACGTGACCCCGTCGGGGCAGCTCGCCAGCTCGTCCGCCGGACTCCTCGGCGCCGCCGCCCAGGTCGGCACTCCCGTCGCCCTCGTCGTGCACGAGAACGCCGAACTGGCAGCGGATGCCGCGGCTCTCGGGGCGACCGCCGTGCTCTCCGTGCCGACCACCCCCGACACCGTCGGGGTGCAGGTGGCCGACGCGCTCGCCGCCGCCGCGGCGCTCGTGCAGCCCGACGCCGTGCTCGTCTCCCACTCCCTCGACGGCCGCGACGCCGCCGCCCGCTTCGCCGCCCGCACCCGCTCGGCGCTCGCCGTCGACGCGGTCGGCGTGTCGCGCGACGCCGAGGGCGTCGTCGCCCACCACTCCGTCTACGGCGGCGCATACAACGTCGACTCGGCCGCCACGTTCGGCGCGCCGGTCATCACGGTGCGGCAGGGGGCGATCGACGCGCGCGCCGAGGCGCGGACCTTCCAGAGCGTCGCGCTCGAGGTCGCCGCATCGGGTAGGGCCGCGGCATCCGTCACCGCCGTCGAGCCGGCGCAGGCCACCTCGAGCCGGCCCGAGCTGCGCGGCGCCGCCAAGGTCGTCTCGGGCGGCCGGGGCATCGGCTCGGGCGAGAACTTCGCGCTCGTCGACCAGCTCGCCGATGTGCTGGGCGCGGCGGTCGGCGCCTCCCGCGCGGCCGTCGATGCCGGCTACGTGCCCCAGTCGTACCAGGTCGGCCAGACCGGGGTGTCGGTCTCGCCGCAGCTGTACATCGCGCTCGGCATCTCCGGGGCGATCCAGCACAAGGCCGGTATGCAGACCGCGAAGACGATCATCGCGATCAATAGGGACGGCGACGCCCCGATCTTCGACATCGCCGATTTCGGTATCGTCGGCGACGTGTTCACGGTCGTGCCCCAGCTGATCAGCGCCCTCGAGGCGCGGAAGGCCTGAGCGTGGCGACCTACGCTCGCACGGTGCGCCGCGGGCTGCCGCGCACGCCCGGTGGCGACCCCTGGCCGCCCGCGGGCGAGGCCCCGATCGACGCGGCCGTCGCGGTGACGGATGCCGCGGCCCCCTCGGTCGCGGCGGTCGCCGCCGTGCCGGCCGCGGAGGCGCGAGCCGTAACTCCGGAGAATTCGCCGTCTGCTGGGCTGCCGACCGCCTCCGACCCGATTTCTCCGGAGATCGCGCACGGTGCCCCGGCTGCCGCCGTCCCCGCCGCCGGCGCTGCCCCCGCGGCGTCGGCTGCCGCATCGGCGCCCGCCGCGGCCGGCCCGGCTCGCGCCCTGCGCCGCGGCCTGCCGCGCACGCCGGGCGGGGAGCCGTGGCCCCCTGCGGGCGCGGCCCCGATCGCCGCGGCGACGACCGATGCCGCCGAGGTCCCTGTCGCGGCATCGCCTTCGGTCGGTGACGTGACGGTTCCCGCGCCGGTGGCCGCCGTCGCGCCGACCGGTCACACCGCCGCATCCCCGAGCGCCGCCACCACCCGCGCCGCCGCTGCGAGCGACGTGCCTCTGCGCCGCGGACTCCCGCGCGTCGCCGGCGGAGACCCGTGGCCGCCCGCGGGCTTCGCCCCGGGTGCACCGGTCGCCGCGGCATCCGACCCGACCGCAACTCCGGAGATTGCGGCTGTGGCGTCGTCCGCAGGCCCCGCGGCGGTCGATTCTCCGGAGATCGCGCACACCGCTCCCGCAGCCCTCGCTCCCGCAGCCCTCGCCCCCGCAGCCCCGACCGCCCCCGACTCGATCGCCGCGCGGGTCGCCGCCGGTCCGCTGCCCTTCACCCCCACGGTGTTCCCGGGACGCTACGCGTTCGAGCGTCCCGCGCCGAAGCCGGAGCCGCGTCGCATCGGTCCGTTCACCGCCGGTCAGTGGGTCGGCGCGGCGATCGTCACGGTCGTGGGTCTGCTGTTCGCGGGCGCGATGGTCGTGTTCGCGGTGCGCTGGCTGCTGAGCCTCGACGCACTGCGCGACTGGGTCGCCACCTACCCCGGCGAATACCACCTGCCGGTGGGCGCACCGGTCGGCTTCCCCGCGTGGGTCGGCTGGCAGCACTTCTTCAACGTGTTCCTGATGGTGCTGATCATCCGCTCGGGGCTGCAGGTACGGCACCAGAAGAAGCCGCCGGCGTTCTGGAGCCCGCGCTGGAACCCGAAGCGGAAGATCAGCATCGCGCTGTGGCTGCACCAGTCGCTGGACATCCTGTGGCTCGTCAACGGACTCGTGTTCGTCGTGCTCCTGTTCGTCACCGGCCAGTGGCTGCGCATCGTGCCGACCAGCTGGGAGGTGTTCCCGAACGCCGTCACCGCGGTGCTCAAGTACATCTCGCTCGACTGGCCGACCGAGGACGGCTGGGTCAACTACAACTCGATCCAGCAGCTGACCTACTTCGCGACCGTGTTCCTCGCTGCGCCCCTCGCGGCGATCACGGGCGTGCGCATGAGCGGCATCTGGCCGAAGAACGCGACGCGACTGAACAAGAGCTACCCGGTCGAGTGGGCCCGCAAGGTGCACTTCCCCGTGATGATCTACTTCGTGCTGTTCATCGTCGTGCACGTGACGCTGGTGTTCGCGACCGGGGCGCTGCGCAACCTGAACCACATGTACGCGGGCGGCGACGAGGTCAACTGGGTCGGCTTCTCGATCTTCGCGGTCTCGATGCTCGTGATCGTCGGTGCGTGGGTCGCGGCGCGGCCCCTCGTGCTGGCGCCGATCGCGAAGCTGTTCGGGTCGGTCAGCTCGCGCTGAGCGCGCTCAGGAAATGACGGATGCCGCGCCCGCGGCATATCCGTCGGCGTAGGCCTCGTCCGCTCCCAGCCGGAAGAAGTCCCGCTCCGGCGGCCGGACGATCGAGCGCGCTCCCGGAAGGTCGAGCGCACCGACGAGGTCCGCGCGCCCGCGCACGACCGCGACGGGAAGCCGCGTGGCCTTGCCCTTGACGAGGTCGGCGGCGCCGCACAGCTCGTCGGCCACGCACGGCTGCGTCACGACGAGCGGGCGGCCCTCGGCGTCGACGCCGCCGCGGAGATCCTCGAACACCTGCACGCCACCGGCGCCGATCGCATGGTCCGTCTGCCCCTCGCGCCAGGCGCGCCCGAGCGTGTCGGAGACGAGCACCCCCACCTCGACCCCGAGCGCGGCCCGCAGCCCCGCGGCGAGGCGGCGGGCCGAGGCATCCGGATCAACCGGCAGCAGCAGCACCGTGCCCTCGGGGGTGTTCGACGCGTCGACGCCGGCCGCGGCTGAGACGATGCCCAGCCGATTCTCGACGATGCGCGTCGTGTGGCCGCTGGGGGCGGTGCGGCTGGCGACGAGGCGCACCGTCTCCGCGGTGATGGCGTCCTCGCGGTCGTCGGCGAGGACGAACCGTCCCTCGGCCTTCGACACGATCTTCGACGTCACGACGAGGATGTCCCCATCGCGCAGCTGATCGGATGCCGCCGCCCCGATGAGCGCGACGAGGTCGTCGCCCGCACCGATCTCGGGAAGCCCGGGCAGCGCCCAGATCTGCAGCACGTCGGGTCAGCGCACGAAGCGCACCTCGGTGAGCGTCTCACCGAGGAAGGGCTCCGTGTGGGTGTCACCGTCGAGGTGGAACCCGTTGCGCTCGTAGAAGCGGTGCGCGCGGGGGTTGTCGGAGGCCACCCAGAGGTAGAGCGGCTCGCCCTCGTCGACGGCGGCGTCGAACAGCTGCTGGCCGATGCCGGTTCCCTGCCATGCGCTCAGCAGGTAGATGAAATAGAGCTCGCGCTCACGGGGGGCGTCGCGGTCGCGTGCCGGGCCGGAGCCCACGAAGCCCACGATCTCGCCGTCGACGAGGGCCGCGCTCATGCGGAACTCGGGGCCCTGCGCGGCCCAGTGGGTCCACAGTTCGGCAAGGCGGCGGGGGGAGACCTTCTCGAGAGCGGCTTTGCTGATGAGGTGGTCGTACGTCTCGTGCCAGCAGGTGGCGTGCACGCGTCCCAGGGCTTCGGCATCGACGTCGCGCACGGGGCGGACGATCAGATCGATCTGCAGATCGGCGTTCATGGCCAGACTCTAACCGGCCGCGGCGGGGCCGCGAAATCGGCTGTGCATGCCGCACGAACCTGTAGGCATCCGACAACGGAATGCGTGCTGACATCCACGATCAGTACGATCCACGGTCGTGAACGTGATCTGGCGCACCCTGCTCGTGCTGTTCGTCGCTCGGCGTCGTCTGCGTCGTGACGGCGTCATCGCCGACGCCTCGTTCGTGGGCCGTGTGCGGCTCACGACCCTCCCCACCGACCTCGACCTCGTGGGGCACATGAACAACGGACGGTACCTGTCGTTGTTCGACCTCGGCCGGTTCGACCTCATCATGCGCTCGGGTCTGTGGGATCTCATGCGCGCTCGCGGCTGGTACCCGGTCGTGGCGAGCTCGACGATCACCCACCGTAAGTCACTGCACCTGTGGCAGCGCTTCGACATCGAGTCGAAGGTGATCTCCGCCGACGACAAGGCGATCTATCTCGAGCACCGCGCGGTGGTGCGCGGCGAGATCTACGCCCGACTGTTCGTGCGCTCCCGCTTCGTGCGACGAGCCGGCGGGGTGCTGCCCACCTCCGAGGTGTTCGAGGCCATGGGCATCGACCCGGCGACCGTGCCCGCCCCCGAGGCGTGGCTCAGCGAGTGGGCGCTCGACGTGGCGCTGCCGCCGACGAAGGCCCCCGCACCGAGCGTCTGGGGCTGATCAGGCGGATGCCCCGCCCCGCCCGCCGCCCGCGACCGCGGAGGTGCGCGCGGTGAGGGCGTCGGCGAGCGCATCGACGACGGCGCCCACGCGCCGACGCGTCCCCGAGGCCGCGCGGGTGGCGACGAACACCTCGCGCGTCGGTGCGTCGGGAAGGGTGATCGTGCGTACGGGAGGCCGCGCCCCGGCCCAGACGAGGTCGGGCAGCATGGCGACCGCACGGCCCGCGGCGACGAGTCCGACATGGGCGGTGAGGTCGGGCAGGGCGTAGCGCACGTCCGGTTCGAAGCCCGCCGCCCGACACTGCTGCACCGCCCACTGCCGCGCGGCGGTGCCCTCCGGCTCCAGCACCCACGGCCGGTCGGCGAGGTCGCGCAGTCCCCGTGCCCGGTCGCCGCGCGGGACAGCGAGACGGATCGGGTCGCGACCGAGGATGCGACGGGTCAGCCCGTCGCGGTGGGCGCGGGTGTGGCCGGGGTACTGCTCGGCCACGACGAGGTCGAAGCGTCGGGCGGACAGCTCGAACAAGCCCTCCTCGGGCGGGACGGCGGCCGCCTCGAGGCGCAGGTCGGGCTCGCGCGCAGCGAGGAGCGCGAGGGCGTCGGGCAGCAGGGCGAGGGCCGCCGTCTGCATGAGTGCCACCCGCACGGGCGCCGCGCCCGGACGCAGCGCCTCCAGTTCGCCGCGCACGCGTTCGTCTTCGTCGAGGGCTCGTTCGGCGTACGCCGCGAGCAGCTCGCCGTGCTCGGTGAGGCGGAGGCGCCGGCCGTCGGCGACGAACAGGGGCACCGCGGCATCCTTCTCGAGCTGGTTGAGCTGCTGCGAGATCGTCGACGGGCTGTACGACAGCGCCTCGGCCACGGCGGCGAGGGTGCCGCGCAGCGCGAACTCGTGCAGCATGCGCAGGCGCCGGAGTTCGAACATGGCATCCATTCGATAGGACCGATGTGTATTGATCATAAACAGTCGCTTTTCTCGAAGGATGCGTGCCGCCACCCTGGGATCACGGGTCACGAGTGGCAGGGTGGAAGGGACGGAAGCGTGGTGCGGCAGATGACGGATGCGGTCGGGACGGAACTGAGCGGGCAGGCGGTCGAGCTCGCGCACCGGTGGGTGCGGGAAGCGGCGGCGGCCGACGTCGATCCGGCGGCGGAACGCCTCGCCGGAGTGCTGCGGGACCCGAACGGACTGCCCTTCACGATCGGCTTCGTCGACGGCGTCATGCGTCCCGAGAGCCTGGCGGCCGCGGCATCCCATCTGTCGCGAATCGCCCCCCTGGTGCCCGACTTCCTGCCCTGGTACCTCCGCAGCGCGGTGCGCACAGGCGGCGCCCTCGCCCCCGTGGCGCCCGCTGCCGTCGTGCCGATCGCGCGGCGCGTGCTGCGCGACATGGTCGGCCACCTCATCGTCGACGCGCGCGCCGAGAAGCTCGGCCCCGCCCTCGCGGCCCTCCGCGCCGACGGCGCCCGCCTCAACCTCAACCTGCTCGGTGAGGCCGTGCTCGGCGAGCACGAGGCGCTGCGGCGACTCGAGGGCATCCACGAGCTGATCCGCCGCCCCGACGTCGACTACGTGTCGGTGAAGGTCTCCGCGATCGCCAGCCACATCTCGATGTGGGCATTCGACGAGACCGTCGACCTCGTCGTCGAACGCCTCCTGCCCCTCTACGTCAGTGCCGCCACCGACGGCACGTTCATCAACCTCGACATGGAGGAGTACCGCGACCTGGACCTCACGATCGCGGTGTTCACTCGCATCCTCGAGGATCCACGTCTGGCCGGACTCGAGGCGGGCATCGTGCTGCAGGCCTACCTGCCCGACGCGCTGCCCGCGCTGCAGCAGCTGACCGCGTGGGCGGGAGAGCGGGTCGCCGCGGGTGGCGCGCACATCAAGGTGCGGCTCGTGAAGGGCGCGAACCTGGCCATGGAGAAGGTCGACGCCGTGCTGCACGGTTGGCCGCAGGCGCCCTACGAGACGAAGCTCGACACCGACGCGAACTACCTGCGCTGCCTCGACTGGGCGCTCACCCCCGCACACGCCGACGCGGTGCGCCTCGGTGTCGCCGGGCACAACCTCTTCGACGTCGCCTACGCATGGCTGCTCGCCGGCGAACGCGGCGTGCGCGACGCGATCGAGATCGAAATGCTGCTCGGCATGGCGCAGGGCCAGGTGCAGGCGGTCACCCGCGAGGTCGGTCATGTGCTGCTGTATGTGCCGGTCGTGCGCCCCGACGAGTTCGACGTCGCCATCAGCTACCTCGTGCGCCGCCTCGAAGAGAACGCGTCGAGCGAGAACTTCCTCTCCGCCGCGTTCGAGCTCGCCGACGACGAGAGCCTCTGGGTGCGCGAGCGCGACAGGTTCCTCGCGGCGCTCGAGAGGTCGACGGATGCCTCGCTGCGCACCGGTGCCGCGCGCACCCAGCAGCGCGGCGACGCGCCCGCATCCGGTGACCCGTCGATCCTTCGCGAACCCGCTCCGCCGCTCGGCTCCGCCGGTCTCACCCAGGCGGTGCTGGGCATCGCCCACGACGGCGCCGAGAACGTGCGCGGCTTCGGCGGAGCCGACCTGGTCGAGACCGCGGTGTTCTCGCTCAAAGAGAGCGGCGAGCATGCGGTCGGCGCCCCCGGGTTCCGTAACGCGGCCGACACCGACCCCGCGCTGCCGCAGAACCGCGACTGGGCGCGGCAGATCTTCGCGCGCATCGGCGTCTCGCACGTCGGCGACGTGACCCTGCGCGCCGCGCGGATCGACGACCGCGCACGCCTCGAGGATGCGATCGCCCGCGCCCGGAAGGCGGGCATCGCCTGGGGGTCGGTGCCCGCCGCCGACCGCGCGGTCGTGCTGCAGCAGGCCGCACGCGCCCTCGAGGCCCGTCGCGCCGAGCTCATCGAAGTCGCCGCGGACGAGACCGGGAAGGTGTTCGCAGAGGCCGACGTGGAGGTCAGCGAGGCGGTCGACTTCGCGAACTACTACGCCGCCACCGCCCGTGAGCTCGACGCCGTGCCCGGTGCGGTGTTCGAGCCGGTCGGTCTCACCGTCGTCGCCCCGCCGTGGAACTTCCCGCTCGCGATCCCGGCGGGCGGCGTGCTCGCCGCGCTCGCCGCCGGGTCCGGCGTCATCTTCAAGCCCGCCCCTCAGGCGCGGCGCTGTGCTGCCGTCATCGTCGAGGCGCTGGCGACCATCGGCCTCCCCGACGGCCTCGTCACCCTCGTCGACATCGACGAGGGTGAGCTGGGCGAGGCCCTCATCACCCACCCCGCGGTGGACCGCGTCATCCTCACCGGCTCGTGGGAGACCGCGGCGCTGTTCCGCTCGTGGCGTCCCGACCTTCCCCTTCTCGCGGAGACGAGCGGCAAGAACGCGATGATCGTCACCGCGACAGCGGACCTCGACCTGGCGGCATCCGATCTGGTCAAGAGCGCCTTCGGGCACGCCGGTCAGAAGTGCTCGGCGGCGTCGCTCGCGATCCTCGTCGGGTCGGTGGGCCGGTCGGAGCGCTTCGCCCGGCAGATCGTCGATGCCGCCCGCTCGCTGCGCGTCGGCACCCCCGCCGACCCCCGCACCGAGATCGGCCCCGTCGTCGAGATGCCGCAGGGCAAGCTGAAGTGGGCGCTCACCGAGCTCGAGCCGGGACAGCGCTGGCTGCTCGAGCCGCAGGAGCTCGACGCCGTGCCCGAGCTGGCCGGGCGGCTGTGGTCGCCGGGCATCCGCACCGGTGTGGCGCCGGGGTCGCGGTTCCATCGCGAGGAGTTCTTCGGCCCCGTGCTCGGCATCATGCACGCCGCGACCCTCGGCGAGGCGATCGCCCTGCAGAACGCCGTCGACTACGGGCTGACCGCGGGCCTGTACACGCAGAGTCCCGAGGAGCTCGGCATCTGGCTCGACCACGTGCAGGCCGGCAACCTCTACGTGAACCGCGGCACGACGGGTGCGATCGTGCAGCGTCAGCCGTTCGGCGGCTGGAAGCGCTCGTCGGTCGGCGCGGGCGCCAAAGCCGGCGGCCCGAACCACCTCGTCGGCCTCGGCGGCTGGCGGGCATCGACCGGCACCGCGTCGGGCACCCTGCACCTGCGCGGGCTCGACTCGCGCATCACCGCGCTCATCGAGGCGTCCCAGTCGTCGCTCGACTACCCGCGCTTCGACTGGCTGCGCCGTGCCGCTCTGTCCGACGCGATCGAGTGGGATCGGGAGTTCGGCCAGGTTCGGGATGTCTCGCACCTCGGCATCGAGCGAAACCTGCTGCGCTACCGGCCGGTCGAGGTCGGCCTTCGCGCCACCGCGGGCGCCGAACTGCAACAGGTGCTCCGCGTCTCGATCGCCGCGATCCGGGCCGCGGGTGCGACCGTGCTGTCGGTCGCGGCCGGCCTCCCGCCCGCCGTGCGACGGGGACTCGTGGAGGCGGGCATCACCGTGTTCGTCGAGAGCGACGACGAGTGGACGGCGCGCATCGTGGGCGGGCCGGAGGCCGCGGCATCCCGGCCACCGAGGGTGCGCCTGATCGGTCCCCGTGCGGAGACCGCGGTGCTGCACACCGCACTCGCGCGGGCCGTCGGCGGCGACCCCGATCTCGCGATCTACGCCGCAGACGTGACGACCGCGGGGCGGCTCGAGCTGCTGCCGTTCCTGCACGAGCAGGCCATCGCGATCACCGCGCACCGCTTCGGCAACCCCGACGACTGGTCGCAGGCGGTCATCTGACCGCGGTGCCGGTCGGCCGAGCGGCGCTCGGGTCGTGCGACCGCGTGCGCAAGGTCGGATCTTTTCGCGGACACGCCGGTGGGGGCGCTGCCGGGCGGCGTGCCGGGTAGGAGTTCCGACCTTGCGCGAGGCGTACGGCTATCGGAGGCGGCTGCTCCCATCTGCGTGCGATGGCAGGCGGTGGCGGGCGGCGATGGCTCGCTGCCGTCGTCGCCTGCGGCCCGACGCGCGCTGCCCGAAACGCCGGTGGGGGCGGATGCCGCGGCATCCGCCCCCACCGGCGTCAGGGTCAGTCCTGGTGCGTCTCGCGGTACTCGCGGCGCGTCATGCCGGGCTCGACGTCCTCCTCGGCGTCGCCGGCCGGCTCCTCGTCGCGGGCCGTCGGGCCGACGAGCGCGCCCGCCTCGGCGGCGGCGAGGGCCGCTTCGGCCTCGAGGGAGGCCGCATCCTTCTCGGCATGCCGCTGCTCGTCGTGGGCCTCCTGCAGCGCCGACTTCTGGCGCAGCGGCGGCGTGCGGAAGAACAGCGTCAGCACGAACGCGATGAGCACCACGAACATGGCGACCCAGTACACGAGCACGGTCGACTGGTTGAACGCGGTCAGCAGCGGCTTCGACAGACGCGGGTCGGCGCCGTTGAGGAACGCGGTGTCGTCCATCGTCGAGTTGTCGAACGACGATCCCGACGACGAGCTGGCGTTGTCGATGATCGTCGGCACGATCGTGTCGACGAACGACTGGCGGGCGGTGGCGTCCGAGAAGTCGAGCGTCACGGTGCCGTCGGAGGCCACCTTCGCGACCGGCAGCTCCTGCTGGATCTGCGCGGCGGCGGAGGTGATCGCCTGCGCCTGGGCGGCGGCGGTCGCCTGCGCCTGTGCGGAGGCGGGGATGGCGCCGGCGGCGACCTGCTGCGCGACGACGGACGCCGCCGCGGCCTTGGCCTGATTCACTCCGTCCTGCGCCTGGGTCAGCGCACCGTCGGTCACCTTCGAGACGATCGGGTCGTAGACCTTCGTCATGATGCCCTGGTTCTCGGGAGCCTGCGCGACCGTCGGGTCGAGCGCGGCGTCGAGCGCGGCGGTCAGCGTCGCCTTGTCGGTGAAGTTGGTCTGCAGGTTCGCCGGCATGACCGTGAACAGCAGCGACAGCAGCACGGCGGTGCCGAGGGTTCCACCGATCTGGCGGAAGAACGTCGACGCCGACGTCGCCACACCCATGTCGCGCAGGCCGACCGAGTTCTGCGACGCGATCGTGAGCGTCTGCATCAGCTGGCCGAGGCCGAGGCCGATCAGCAGCATGGATCCCGCGATCTGCCAGTACGACGTGTCGTACTTCATGAGCGTCAGCGTGAAGAAGCCCGCCGCCATGAAGAACGTGCCGATGGTCGGGAAGATGCGGTAGCGACCGGTGCGGGAGATGATCTGGCCGCTCGCGATCGAGGAGATCATGAGGCCGAGGATCATCGGCAGCAGCTGGAAACCGCTCTCGGTCGGCGAGGAGCCGAGCACGAGCTGCAGATAGAGCGGCAGGGTCAGCATCGCGCCGAACATGCCGAAGCCGACGAAGACGCCGATCACGGTCGCCATCGAGAAGGTCGACGAGCGGAAGAGCTTCAGCGGGATGAGCGCGTCATCCTTCATGATGCTCTCGACGATGATGAAGGCGATGATGCCGAGGCCGCCGACCACGTAGCAGGCGATCGAGATGGGCGAGCTCCAACCCCAGTCGCGACCCTGCTCGGCCACGAGCAGCAGCGGCACGAGCGCGATGATGACGGTGGCCGCACCGAACCAGTCGATGCGCACCGAATGCCGCGGCTGGCGGGGGATGTGCAGGAAGCGCATCACGATCGCGAGGGCGATGATGCCGATCGGCACGTTGATGAGGAACACCCAGCGCCATCCGGCGATGAACAGGATCTCGGATGCCCCGGCGAACAGTCCGCCCACGAGCGGGCCGATGACCGACGAGATGCCGAAGACGGCGAGGAAGTAGCCCTGGTACTTCGCGCGCTCACGGGGCGCGAGGATGTCGCCCATGATCGCGAGCGGCATCGACATGAGGCCACCGGCGCCGAGTCCCTGGATCGCGCGGAATGCAGCCAGCTCGATCATCGACGACGAGAAGCTCGCCGCGACGGATCCGATGATGAAGACCACGATCGCGAAGATGAACAGCGGCCGGCGGCCGAAGATGTCGGACAGCTTGCCGTAGATGGGCGTTGCGATCGTCGACAGGATCAGGTAGGCGGTGGTCACCCACGCCTGCTGGCTGAGCCCGTTCAGGTCGTCGCCGATCGTGCGGATCGCGGTTCCCACGATCGTCTGGTCGAGAGCGGACAGGAACATTCCGGCCATGAGCCCGAAGATCACGAAGAGGATCTGCCGGTGGGTCATCACCGGGTTGCTCTTGGTGACCGGGCTCTTCACAGCGACGTCAGTCATGTTTCCTCAGGGGAGAGAAGGGAAGTGGGGTGCAACGGCCGAAGAGATCGGGCGGGCGCGTCAGTGGCGCCCGATTCGTTGTGTCAGGTCAACGATCATACGCGTAACATCCGCACCTCCACGACCGGCATAGCGAACTCACGGGGAACGACGCAAGAGCTGGATGCCGCGGCATCCGCTCTTCTCGCACCGATACTGCGCCACCGCCCGGCTCCGTGAGACAATGCGGGTGGCGTGCCCGGAACGTCGGCTTCTTGCTCCGCCGGGCCTCTGGACAGCGTCCGCCGCCCCCCTCACAAGGAGCACAATGACGCACCCGACCGGTTCCACCCGCATCGCCCAGCACCGCACCTACCTGATGTGCAAGCCCACCCATTTCACGGTGAGCTACCGCATCAACCCGTGGATGGAGCCCGCCAACCCCACCGACACGCAGCTCGCCGTCGACCAGTGGCAGGCGCTCTACGACACCTACCTCGACCTCGGTCACGAGGTGCAGCTCATCGACCCGGTCGAGGGACTGCCCGACATGGTCTACACCGCCAACGGCGGCTTCGTGATCGACGGTGTCGCCTACGGCCCGAAGTTCCGCTTCGCCGAGCGCGCCGGCGAGGAGCAGCCGTTCATGACCTGGTTCCGCGAGAACGGCCTCACTGTCGTCGAGCCGCGCGAGACGAACGAGGGCGAGGGCGACTTCCTGCTGGCGGGAGACATCATCCTCGCCGGCACTGGCTTCCGCTCCACCGGTGACAGCCACCGCGAGGTCGCCGAGGTGTTCGACCGCGAGGTCGTCTCGCTGACCCTCACCGACCCGCGGTTCTACCACCTCGACACGGCGATCTCGGTGCTCGACCCGGTGCAGGGTCCGGGCGGCGTCGAGCGCGCGAACATCGCCTACCTGCCCACCGCGTTCGACGCGGCATCCCGTGCGACCCTGCAGCGCCTCTTCCCCGAGGCGATCGAGGTGTCGGATGCCGACGGTGCGGTCTTCGGCCTGAACTCCGCCTCCGACGGTCGCAACGTGTTCATCTCTCCGCGGGCGACCGGCTTCGAGGCGCAGCTGCGCGAGCGCGGCTACAACCCGGTGCTCGTCGACCTGTCCGAGCTGCTGCTCGGCGGCGGCGGCATCAAGTGCTGCACCCTCGAGATCCGGAGGAGCGCATGAGCGACCTCACGACCGACGCGCTGACCGCGGGCTACATCGCCCACGAGGACGAGTACCTCGCCCACAACTACCACCCGCTGCCGGTGGTCGTCGCCCGTGCTGAGGGCTCCTGGGTGACGGATGTCGAGGGCCGCCGCTACCTCGACCTGCTCTCCGCCTACTCGGCCGTCAACTTCGGACACCTGCACCCGGCGATCACCGCCGCCCTCACCGAGCAGCTCTCACGGGTCGCGCTCACGAGCCGGGCGTTCCACAACGACCAGCTCGGCGCGTTCGCCGCGGCCCTCGCCGAGCTGTGCGGCAAGGATCTCGTGCTGCCGATGAACACGGGCGCCGAGGCCGTCGAGACGGGCATCAAGGTCGCCCGCGCCTGGGCGTACCGGGTGAAGGGCGTGCCGGCGGGCGCGGCCGAGATCATCGTCGCGCACGACAACTTCCACGGCCGCACGACCACGATCGTCGGGTTCTCCACCGACGAGTCGGCCCGGGATGGCTTCGGGCCGTTCACCCCCGGCTTCGTGGGCGTGCCGTACGGCGACGCGGCGGCGATCGATGCGGCGATCGGCGAGAACACCGCCGCCGTGCTGATCGAGCCGATCCAGGGCGAGGCGGGGGTCATCCTCCCGCCCGAGGGCTACCTGCGGGCGGTGCGGGAGATCTGTACCCGCCGGGGCGTGCTGTTCATCGCCGACGAGATCCAGTCGGGCCTCGGCCGGGTCGGCACCACCTTCGCCTGCGATCGCGAGGACGTGGTGCCCGACGTGTACCTGCTCGGCAAGGCGCTGGGAGGCGGCATCCTGCCCGTCTCCGCCGTCGTCGCCGACCGTGACGTGCTCGGGGTCATCCGCCCCGGTGAGCACGGCTCGACCTTCGGAGGCAACCCGCTCGCGGCGGCCGTGGGCCTGCGGGTCGTCGAGATGCTGGCGTCGGGAGAGTTCCAGCAGCGCGCGCTCGCACTCGGCGAGCACCTGCGCGCCCGGCTCGACGACCTCATCGGGCACGGCGTCGTCGCGGTCCGCAGCGCCGGGCTCTGGGCCGGCATCGACATCGATCCCGTCGTCGGCACCGGACGCGAGATCGCCGAGCGCCTGCTCGCGCGCGGCGTGCTCGTGAAGGACACGCACGGCCAGACCATCCGCATCGCGCCGCCGCTCGTCGTGCGTGCGACCGAGCTCGACTGGGCCATCGAACAGCTGAAGGTCGTGCTCGCGGGCTGAGCCCGCACCGCCGTGCGGGGCGGCGGCCGTGCGGCCCGGGCGCCCCTCGCCCGGGCGCCGCGGTCATGCTCTCCGCCGGCCGCAGCGTGGCATCGGCACCGTGCCGACCACCGCCGCGCTGCACGCGCGCCTTGCCGACGCGCCGCGGCATCCGATATACGGATGACGGACGAGAGGATCGCACCATGACCGTCGATGCGACTGCGGGCGCCCGCCCCGAGGTCTCCGCCGCCGAGGCGGCCGCCGTCGCCCGCGAGCTGTGGGGGCTCGACGGCGAGGTGCGCGAGCTCGGCAGCCAGCAGGATCGCAACTATCGGGTGGATGCCGCATCCGCCCGTGTCGTCGTGAAGATCGCGCATGCGGCGACCGACCGCCGCGACCTCGAGGCCCAGCACGAGGCGCTCCGGCTGCTGCGCCGGGCGGGGCTGCGGGTGCCGTCCGCGGTGGCGGCGCGGGACGGCGAGCACATCGTGCCCGTCGGCTTCGCCGGAGGACCTCACCTCGTGCGCGTGCTCGAGTACGTCGACGGCGAACCGCTCATCGAGGTGGCCGCCTACGCCGAGGCCGAGGCCGCTCTCGTCGGCGACACCGCCGGGCGCGTCGCCGCGGCGCTCGCAGCGCTCGACGTCGAGCCGGCGGCGCACGCGTCGCAGTGGGACATCCGCGAGGGTGCCCGGGTCGTCGACGACCTGATCGACGCGGTCACTGACCCCGGCCGCCGGGCGCTGGTGCGCGCGGCGACCGACAGCGCCGCCGCCCGCGTCGCGGCGCTCGCCGACCTGCTGCCCGCGCAGCCCATTCACGCCGACGTCACCGACGACAACCTCGTGCGGGACTCCGACGGCCGGGTCGGGGTCATCGACTTCGGCGACCTCATGGTCACGTGGCGCGTGGCCGAGCTCGTCGCGGCATCCGCCTGCGCCTACATGCGCGACGAGCCCGACGCGTTGTTCCTCGCGACCGTGCGCGGATTCGCCGCCCACGTCGCCCTCACCGACGCCGAACTCGACGCGCTCTGGCCGCTCGTCGTGCTGCGCTGCGCCGTGCTCGTCGTCAGCGGCGAGCACCAGGTCGCCCTCGACGGCGACAACGACTACGCCGACGAGCGCCGCGGCGCAGAGTGGCGCGCGTTCGCCGCGGCGGCGGCGCGCGACGCGGGCGAGATGGCGTACCTCGTCCGCGCGGTTGCGCGCGGGCTCGACGATCCCCGAGCGGATGCCACGGCCACCCTGCTGCCCGCGGGGATCGCCGCGGCATCCGTCGATCTCTCCGTCACGAGCGACGCGCTGGCAGCCGGGGACTGGCTCGTACCGGGAATCGAGGAGCGCGTGCTGCGCGCCGCTGGTGGGCTGGCGCACACGCGCTGGGGCGAGTTCCGGCTGACGCGCACGCGGCTGCTCACCCCACGCGGTGGGGCGGCGACCCTGGCGCTGGGTGTCGATCTCGTGGCTCCCGAGGGCTGCACGCTCGCCGCCCCGTTCGCGGGACGTGTCGTCGCGACCCGCACCGGGCTGGCGCTGCACGGCGACGACGCCACCCTCTGGGTGGACGGGGTCGCACCGTTCGTCCTCGGCGAGGTCGCGCCGGGTGCCCGGCTCGGCGACGCATCCCGGGGGGACGTCGTGCACGTGCAGCTCGGGCCCGCCGACGATCGCCGTCCGCCCGCGTGCGTCACCCCGCGGCTCGCGGACCTCTGGCGCCGCATCAGCCCCGACCCGTCGCGCGTGCTCGGGGTGGCGGCATCCGCGCCGGTCATCGCGCCCGCCGACACTCTCGCCCGCCGCGACGCTCACGTCGCCGCAGCGCAGGAGCACTACTACTCCCGCCCGCCGCAGATCGAACGCGGCTGGCGCGAGCACCTCATCGACACCGAGGCGCAGACCTACGTCGACGTCGTCAACAACGTCACGATCGCGGGCCACGCCCACCCCGGCGTCGTCGATGCCGCCGCGCGGCAGTGGACGCTGCTGAACACGAACTCGCGCTTCCACTACGCGGCGATCGCCGAGCTGTCCGAGCGTCTCGCCGCCCTCGCGCCCGCCGGGCTCGACCGGGTGTTCCTCGTCAACAGCGGCAGCGAAGCGGTCGATCTCGCGCTGCGGCTCGCGTTCACCGCCACCGGGCGCGGACGGATCCTCGCGGCGCGAGAGGCGTACCACGGGTGGACGATCGGCTCCGACGCCGTCTCGACCTCGATCGGCGACAACCCGCGCGCCCTCGAGACGCGACCCGACTGGGTCGAACTGCTCGACGCCCCCAACCCGGTGCGCGGCACGTATCGCGGGCGAGGATCGGCGGCCGCCTATCTCGCCGACGTCGACGCCCGCCTCGACGCGCTCGGCGCCGACGGACGCGCACAGCTCGCCGGGGTCGTGATCGAGCCGATCTTCGGCAACGGTGGCGGCGTGCTGCTGCCCGACGGCTACCTCGCGGGCCTCTACGAACGGGTGCGGGCGCTCGGCGGGGTGTGCATCTCCGACGAGGTGCAGGTGGGCTACGGGCGGCTCGGCGCGCACTTCTGGGGTTTCGAGCAGCAGGGCGCCGTGCCCGACGTGATCGCGGTGGCGAAGGCCATGGGCAACGGCCAGCCGCTCGGGGCTGTCATCACGACCGCCGCGATCGCCGAGGCGTTCGAGCAGGAGGGCAGCTTCTTCTCCTCCGCCGGCGGCAGTCCGGTGAGTGCGCGGGTCGGCGTCGCCGTGCTCGATGCGCTCCGCGACGACGACCTGCAGGGCAACGCGCAGCGGGTCGGCGCGCTGTTCGGTGACGCGCTGCGGGCCCTGGGGACGCGGCATCCGTCGATCGGTGCGGTGCACGGCATGGGCCTCTACCTCGGCGTCGAACTCGTCGTCGACGCCGACCTGACTCCCGCCCCCGAGCTCGCGCGGCGCGTGTGTGACCTGCTGCTCGACGACGGATGCATCGTGCAGCCCACCGGCGACCACAAGAACGTGCTGAAGATCAAGCCGCCGCTGTGCATCACGGCCGAGTCGGTCGCGTGGGTGGTCGCCGCGCTCGACCGCGCCCTCGCCGCCGCGTAG